>CAZSIG010000705.1:0-2421 GCA_964606195.1 uncultured Anaerolineales bacterium | reverse complement strand
GCGCCCTGTATAATACGTCAGGGCGGTATCCCCATACCGCCGCTACCGCGCCGCGGTGATTTTCATTCATTGGTAGTGTGGTAACACGCATGAGTAGTTTATCCCCGCACGGGGGCGTGCTCGGCGGTAAAAATACACCGTAGTTGTATAAGTCCTATAGGATTTAAGTAAGCCGAACAATTTTAAATATATTGGAAGAAGTCGCGTTGCTATCTTTTGCGGTTATTAGCGATCATTAGAGGTTAAAAATAGCTATAGGTGCTATCGGGGAGTGCTGGAGTTTAGTTTTGTCTCTTGTCTTCTGTGTCTCTTTGTGGTATAATAATGGACGAACGCGTGGATATACGCACTGACGCGACAAAGCTAGTCGCGAGTAGCGCGAACACCGTTGCTTTGACCAGACAACACCTATTCCGCAGGTGTTTTCAACCTAAACACTTGCGAAAAGCTATTATTAAAAGACGCGGGGACATCCCGCGTCTTTTCTTTTTGTATTATAATGTCAGCTCTAGCTGATTCTCCGTCATATCATTAGCTTTCTCCGATGCGGCGGTAAGCCCCTCTTCCTGAACCTCTAAACTTTGCTTCACCAAATTGGTGAGTTCCAGCAAGGCGGTTTTCACATCAACAGTTTCCGTGCTGTGACGCGGTGAATTCAAATCTGTTGAATCCAAGTATAGTGCCTCTGCGACGTGGCTGATTTGGTATTTGTCGGTTTCCAGCGATCCTAAAAAAGCCCAAGCGTCAGGGGTGTCTTGAACCAAGCCCATCTCGCGAAGCAGCTCCAACGTGGAGTATACTGTTCGCTCCTTGACGACTTCGAAGAGATTGCTGCGTTGCATATTTAGTGCGCGATATAGGGAAGCGATAGCCAACAGTTTCATCGTGCGCTCTGGCGATATATTACTTTGCCGCGCCGCTCGTAAAACTTGGTCTATTTTCATAATTACCTCTTGTGATGAAGGGCATTGTACTGCAAAAAAGTGCAAAAGGCAAATTTGGAGTCAGCGCGGTAAAATTGCCTTCAGTTTCTTCGCTTTTTCCTTAGTTCGTCTCCGAAAGTGGCGAACTTCGCGGTTTTCATAGTGTAGCCGCAGGCTTCACGCCTGCGCCAGCCGCACCCGTAAAGGGTGCGGCTACAGTACCCGATCCCGCGCCCAGCATCTGTCCCCATCCGTTTTTAGCATACCCGTCGCCGGACGGACGCGGACGGACGGATTATTACGCCCCTCTCCACACAGTGGAGAGGGGCTGGGGGTGAGGTAAACGAATTATTCGCCCGACGGTAATAACTTATGTAGCAACGCCTTACCCGCGGCGGTCAGTTCAGCCGTGCCTTTGCGGTCGATCTCGCGCAGCAATCCCGCGCTCAGCATTTTCCGTTTGACCTCGGGATATTCGCTTTTTGATAGTATATGACTCATCGCGTCGCGAGAGAAGTTTTTGCCATTACCTACGAGGTGCATCGCCATACGCGCAAGCTGCTTGTCGCTGATGGGGAGATCAAGAAAGCGCATACTCGCGGCGCGGCCGTTGCGCATCTCGGTGACTTCAATCTGCACATGCTGTGTGGGACGGGGCAGCGCGGGGCGTTCCTCTGATTCTTCCTCACCATATTCTTCGATTGCCCATAACGATTGGAGCTGCCTCTTGGTGATAATCGCGTACGCCACCGCGCCTGTCACCAGCGCGCCGACAGTGCTCGCGGTCATCGGGTCGGTGCCAGCCATGTTGGCCAGCAGCGCGCCCGCACTTGCGCCGATGATGGCATAACCGCCAGCCAGGCAGACCGGAACGGCAACCTCGCTCATAATATCCGCCTTACGCCACGCATATTCGCGGCGCAGCAACCCATCCGGGACGATATCCGGCAATCCCATCGAATTCATGGGAGGCTCTTTGTTGAAGTTGTAAGGGAGCGTCATCGCCTGGTCGAAGTTGTTGGCGTTTCTCTTATAACCGCGTCTAACAATTCGCTTGTTCATATTTCACCGCCTTTCGCAGTTCGATTAACTGCCATACTTGTAGTCCAATGAGGATCAGGACTAATAAAATCAGTACGAAAACTAACCAATTTAACCAATAAGTATTGTCTATCAAATCGTTCTGGCGATCTGCCATTGCCAACAACCGCGCATCGGCTTGTGTCCGCACCGTCAGGTCATACGCCTGCGCCTTGATCAGCGCGGCGTCGCCCTCCGCGCGTATCACTGCCGCCTGCGCTTGATACATATCAGCCTTAGCGCGGTCCGCTTCGATCTGCTGGTACAGCGATGGCGCGCAACTAGCCAAAGTGAGTATAGTGATGATTACTGTGATGAAGAAAGTTAGTATCCCACCTATTCTGCTCATTTCACACCTCCATAACGCTTTATCACGCGGGGTTTCATCCTCACCCCCGGCCCCTCTCCCTGAAAGGGA
>CAZSIG010000704.1:0-2426 GCA_964606195.1 uncultured Anaerolineales bacterium | reverse complement strand
GGTTTCAAGGTATGTATTGCTTCAGATGGAATTGGGAGAAAAGATTTGCGGTAAAAAGTCAAATTGTACCTTAACAGCAAGATCGCGGGGGTAGCGCGGCTATTTTAGGGACAAAAAGCACTAGGGCAATCGCTTTTATCCACTCAATATCTTGAGCAGATAACTGTCATCCCATCCGGCCTTCAGCCGCTTGTTTTTGATGCCACACTTAGCCGTTTTTTCCTGTTTCAGCAAATTCAGGGCAATGTGACGTAGAATCGCCCCGTTCTGGGCCCCGTGACCTTTGCGGACGCGGCATTCATCCTCTCGAAACGCGATATCCAGCACCCAATGAACCTGATTCTCAATATTCCAGGGCCCGCGCACCGCTGCCAGGGACTGGGCGGCATCGCCGGTTAAACTGGAAATGTAATAGCGGCGTTTTTTTGTGTGCTTAGGTCCCTCCCAGCGTTCAGCTTGCCCCATAATGACCATGCGCAGCGCCTGCCAGCCTGCCAAGCTGCGGATCCGCGTCAGGGCTTGGGGGGCGTCACCGTCCAGCACTCACGCACTTCTACGCGGCCGGCCCCCGCTCTGCGGTTCGCCAGTACGCGGCGGTGGCAAACCCGGCTGTCTGGGCCTGGTCAAACACTTCTTGCACATCGGCAAACAAGTCAGGTTGGTTGTTTTTCAGCGCTAATACATAATCAGCGTCCTTATCCACCACGATTTGACGAGCAATCTCCCGCTGGCAGCCCAGCGCATCGATCGTGACGATGCAGCCCGAGAGCTCTAGCAACTCCAACAATTGCGGCATCGCGGTGATCTCGTTCGACTTATCAGCTACCTTGACTTGGCCGAGGACGACATGATTCTGCGTCGCCCTAGCACTGACCATATGGATCGCCGCTTTGCCCCAGGACTTATCATGCGTGCGGCGTAATTGCTTACCATCAAGCGGCACAATCTGCCCCGCGGTCACCTCATTAACGGCTTGCACCCATTGGACAAAGCATTGCCCAAATTGCTCCGCATCCAACACGCGGAAGACAGCTCCGAAGGTGTCGTGGGCCGGAATCCCGTGGGGCAACTCTAGGAATTCGCCCAACCACTGCTGTTTGGCACGGCCAAACTCTGCCACCACCACCCAATCATCAGTCCCACAGATGGCGGTACAGATGGCGATGACGAGCATATCCGACCAATGGTTCGGACACTATTTATTGGCGAAGTATGAATTTTGCGTGTTCAGAGGCACGCGTCAGGCCCCCGGCAGGGGCTCTGGAGCAATGTTTACCGTACCAGGCACTCCATAGGTACGCAATTCGGCATAGGCCGGGTGCTTTTTAATATCCTGGAGGTCTAACCCTAATTTGACCATAAAGCGGTCCAACAAATGTTGGTTGAAATAGACAAGCTTCTGCGTGCCGAGCGAGAAAGGGGTATCGGCAGCGTACCCGAAAGAGCGATAGGCATCCCCCTTAGCGCTGTTCACAGCGGTGAGGCTGGCATTGCAGGGGAAGGCGAGCCTAGTGGCCCCCCGCGCTTGACTATCGGTGAGGCCGGTGAATTGTTTGGCGGCGCGGAAGATGAATTCGATCTGGAAGTGAGCTTTGGAGTATCGATAGCTCGTCTCGGCATCTAGGTCCGTGTCCGTACAGAATAATAAAGCCTAGCCGGGGGCGGTTTGATCCCGCTGATCGGCGATATAGACCAGGCGGATGTTCCGGTTCAAGCTCACGCTATTCACGATCGCGGTATATAGATGCACGCCCGGGGTGCCTGCGGTCACATAGGTCAAGCGACTCACATTATCAAAGCGCACTTTCCCGGCATACTTGCGGGGCGCGCCGCGGCCCTGGTAGGCGCCGGTGTACAGATAGCGCAAATTGGCATCGCGCCGCAATTTGCCAATCTGCTGCCAAGCGAGTTGGCGCACGGCGGTGACAAACTTGACTTTACTATAGTGGCCGTCGGCAGCGAGATAGCGCACTGCAGGCGGGAAGTAGGGGGCGGTGGCCTGCAAGTGGCGGACATAAAAGTCCACGCGGGTATCATCATCATCATGTTTCGCTGTTGAGCAGGGCTGCGGAAGTTCAGTGCGGGGAGGCGTTTGCTGACAATCCACCGCATAGGCGGTGTTAGCGGATACATCGGCCACAGCAATGGTAGAAATCTCTAGCCCCCGGTTCGGCTGCTGATGCGCACTATCATAGAACCAGTCCAATCCATAAGTCTTGGTCCCACTTTTAAGTATGTAGGAACAATCGATGGTGGCAATCAACTCCGCCGTGGGGGACACCGTCAGGGTGATGAGTTGGCGATTGAATTCCGCAAAGTCCAAATCTTGCTGATATTGGCGTGCGTAGGTCTTCGCACCCAACGAGCTATAACGGCTGAGATTCTGAAAATTGACTTTACCCGGTAACAACAAGATGGTCGTGAAT
>CAZSIG010000703.1:0-2428 GCA_964606195.1 uncultured Anaerolineales bacterium | reverse complement strand
CAGGTTATTAACGCGCTTCAGCGCGTTTTCCTTATCAGCCGTTGAATTCATTCAATGGCATTCTTACGCGCGTTAGGCTACGGCAAAATCTGTAAACTGTCGTTTGTAGGGTGAATAAAAAGCTAATACAATGTCCTCTTTGGGCACGCCTAATTCCATCAGCCTGTACGCGATACCCGTCTCCGTTCCATCATACTGTATCCATATTCGCTCACCCTTGATGTCAATGTGCAGCACATTGCCGTAAATGCGATGTTCGTCGCGCCAGCCTACATTCACTAATTGATAATGGTCATTGTTCACATCAAAAACTACTTGCGTTTCTATGTCTTCATCGGGCGCGCCAAAACTGGCGTACTCTTTAATTGCCTTTTGGATATATGCGCGGTATTTTTCTAGTCTTTCCATCTCACAATCACCTCATCTTTCACCTGGTATACAATTAGTTGTATGTGATAGCGTTCAACCGCGGCCTGGACAAGTTCTGTCCCAAAGAACGCCTCGTAAGTGTCCACAGGCACAGCCATATACAACACATACTCTGGCTTTTCTGTTTCCAAAGCCAGACGATAATTCATAAATTGCCCCAGAGCCAGGTGAAAATCAAAAGTGAAAGAGGGACTAGTGAAACTCTTGATTTCCACCGCGATTTTGCGATTTTCCTTACATGCCGCGATAATTCGCTCCGCGTCTAAATCTACATGTAGATCAATCTTGCCGAAACGAACCGTCAAAGGTTCATGGGTAATTAACCAGCCATCCTTTATCAACGCATTTTTGACAACTTCGTGAAATACATCTTTTGCTGGCATAATTCTCCTTACTTGGACGATAAATAGTTTGGTCATGGGGCAGGTTTAGGATTTGCCCCTACGAATCATACCTCATATTATACCACAAAAAAGGGGGGGTCTACTATACTTTTCTTAGGGCGATGATGGGCAGGTTGCCATACCTGCCGTTTTGGGCGATAATAATCTGGAACGGCGGCTGAGAATACCCCTACGGGTAGGCGGCGCGCAGCCGCTCTACACCGGCATTATCCCTCGCGGGGTAGCGCGGCTTACCATAATTTCTCCCACGAATCTGGGTTGACCCTTAAATCAGTGAAAATCTGTGCTAATCAGTGTCCCGAATGTGGAGCAAAGACTTCCGAAGTCTCGAAGACTTCGGAAGTCTGGAATTCGCGTAAGCCCTACATAAAAAATTCGTGAAATTAGTGGCAAATATATGCCGATGCCTAAATCACGCGATTGCTGCCACCGTCAATCGGCACTTGCGCGCCGGTGGTGCGGGCGAAGAGTGGCCCGCACATCTCCGCGACCAGTTCCCCTACATCGCGGCTGGTGACTTCAGTTTGCAGCACATTGTTCTTCTTGTATTGCTCCACCGTCAGACCGTAATGCGCGGCGCGCGCCCGCAGCACCTCCTCCGTCCATATCCCCGTGTCGAACACCGCGTGGGGATTGACGATGTTGACGCGAATGCCATCTACGCCCCATTCCAACGCGGCGACGCGCGCCATCTGTGTCAGTGCAGCTTTCGAGGCAGAGTACGCCACCGCGCCGGGACCGGGCGCGGGGACATTGCGCGACCCCATGATGACCACACGCCCGTAGCGCGGCGCGGCACTGAGTAGTGGATATGCCTCGCGCATCAAGGTTAGGTTGGCGTCCAGATTTACTTGTAACACCTTGCGCCACTCCGCCGACGGCAATTCGGCGATGTGGCGTCCGGGGGGGAATACGCCCGCGTTTGGCACCAACATATCCAATCCGCCGAAGGTCTTGACCGTCGTTTCCAATGCTTGGCGAACCGCGTCCTCATCGGTCATATCGCAGCACAAGCCGAGATAATCGGCGCGGTCGAACATTGCGGTGATATGCGGGTTGATATCCAAGCCGACGACCGCCGCGCCGCGGCGCAGAAACGCCTCCACGCACGCCTTGCCGATACCCGACGCCGCGCCTGTCACCAGCGCGATTTCACCCCTGAACGGCGGCGCGTCCTGTGTATCGAGTTTCGCCTGCTCCGCCGCCCAATACTCCAGCTCAAAAATATTCTCCTCCGGCAGTGCCTGATAACGTTCCAGCGCGGTCGCCCGCAGGATGATGTCGATGGTATTGCGATAGATGTCGGCGGTAATCGCGGCGTCTCGCGCCGTGCGCCCAATCGTGCATATTCCGATGTGCGGGTCGAGGATGACGCGCGGCGCGGGGTCGAGCATCGCCTGTGTGCTGCCGGTGCGCGCCGCGTTGGTGTGGTAATAACGTTCGTAATCGGCGCGAAAACTTTGTAGATTGTGCGCGCCGAGCAGGGGCTTGTACTTTGTGCGAAGTACATGGTCGGGCGTCGCGGGTCCGCGCTGCGAGATGTCCGCCAAATCGGCGCGGTGGACGAAGTTCATACACTGCGCGTCGGTGTGCGT
>CAZSIG010000702.1:0-2437 GCA_964606195.1 uncultured Anaerolineales bacterium | reverse complement strand
TTGAGGAGGTTTTTTTCATGCACATAGCTTTTATAAATCCCCAAGGAAACTTTGATCCTCAGGATCGCTACTGGACCGCGCATCCCGATTTTGGGGGGCAGTTGGTTTACGTCAAAGAAGTGGCGCTGGCGCTTGGAGAATTGGGGCATAAGGTGGATATTCTGACGCGGCGCGTCATAGACGCGGAGTGGCAGGGCTTCGAGGACGCGCTGGATGCCTATCCAGACGCGTCCAACGTGCGTATCGTGCGGTTGCGTTGTGGCGGCGAGCAGTTTTTGCCGAAGGAGGAACTGTGGCCATTTTTGGGCACAGAATGGGTTCCTAACATCATCGAATTTTACGCGAAGGCGGGCGCGCAGCCCGACGCGGCGACATCTCACTACGGTGACGGCGGGCTGGCTGCCGCGATTTGGCACAGTCAAGGAGGACCGCTTTTCACGTTCACGGGACATTCTCTCGGAGCACAGAAAATAGATCGCTTGTTGTTAGATAAGCGTAACGATTTGCGCGACTTAGACGCGCATTATCACTTCTCGCAACGCATCGCGGCGGAGCGTGTGGCGATGAACCACGCGGCGCGCATCATCACCAGCACCAAGCAAGAGCGTTTCGAGCAGTATGGGCACGATGCGTATCAGGGAGCGGTCGATTCGGCTGATGACCGAAAATTCGCCGTCGTCCCCCCCGGCGTAAATCTGCGCATCTTTGACGTTGATGTAGATGGTCCGGAGGATGAGAAGATCGCGGCGCGCATTGAAGAAGTTTTAGCTCGTGACATCGCGAAGGAACGTAGTGGGCTGCCGGCGATAGTCTGTTCCAGCCGCCTCGATCCGAAGAAGTATCATCTTGGATTGGTGAACGCCTTCGCGCAGAGCAGCGCGGTACAGGAGGCGGCTAATCTTTTGCTGGTCGTACGCGGCATAGAGGACATTCACAGTCGCGAGGGACTTAAACCGCAAGAGCGCGCCATTCTGGACGAAATCGTGGCTGTCGCCGATAACTACGATTTGTGGGGTAAAATCAGCGCGTTTCCGCTGAACAGTCAGCATGAGATAGCCGCGGCTTATCGATACTTGTCGAAGCGGCGCTCTATATTCTCGCTGACCGCGCACTATGAACCGTTCGGTTTGGCGCCACTAGAGGCGATGGCGGGCGGACTGCCCGCGGTGGTGACACGCAATGGTGGTCCCGCCGAGAGTATGTACGATGAAGAGACGGGAAAGGAATATGGCGTGTTGGTGGATCCGTCTGACTCGGCAGATGTCGCGGCGGGGTTGCTGAGGTTGGTGGGACCGAGTAACGAGTGGGATAAATTTCACAAGGCGGGACGCGAGCGCGTCTTGACGCGGTATACTTGGGAAAAGACTGCCGCGGGGTATCTCGATGTCATTCGAAATATACTGAAGTCTAACCTGCCGATACCCGAATATTTCCTGAATCCGCGCCCCGAAACGGAGCTGAGCGTCGAGACGATAATGAAGATTTGGAAATAGATTCGGATTGTTATACAATTCATAGTGTGGTCAGTGGTTAGTAACAAGTGAAAGCTGACTGCTTATGATAATGTAGAGCCACAATAATCAAGGAACCTTTAGGACTTTGCAGGATATGTGATGAAATAATCTGTAGGGCGGCTTTCCATAGCCGCCGTTTGGGGACTGGTTCAATTGGATTTGATAACCGCGCGGACATGTCCATCGCCAATTATTGACTACTTTTGACCGCGTATAGACTTCCGAAGTTTCGGCAAGCTTCGGAAGTCTGGGAAAATCCAACTCAACTAAACCAGCGCCGCCATTTGAGGTAATCACAGCTACGGCAGGTATGGAAACCTGCCCTACCCTGCGAACTCCCAAAGAACCTAAGCAATAAGGAGGAGTTATGATTGGAGATAAATTACTTATAGACCAGCATCACACGGACCGCGCCGCGGATATCTGTGAAGTGCTAAAAGACCGCATCAAAGGCAAATTCACCATCACCGTCGCGGGGGAGTCCGGCTCGGGCAAGTCGGAGACCGCGTCGGAGATCGCCCGGCTGCTGGGAGAGCAAGGGATCAAGGCGGGCATTTTGCAGCAAGATGATTATTTCGTCTTTCCGCCCAAGACCAACCACGAGATGCGGCGGCGCAACGTGGAACAGGTCGGAACATACGAGGTCAAGCTCGATTTTCTGGATTCAAACCTGCGCTCCTTCAAGCGCGATGAGAGTCCTATTTATAAGCCGCTCGTCAATTATGACGAAGATCGCATGACTACCGAAGAGATGGACGTTGGTGATTTAGATGTGCTCATCGCGGAAGGTACCTACACCACACTTCTCAAGTTCGCCGATTTTCATGTGTTTATCGACCGCGATTATCACGAGACGTTGGAGACGCGTAAGCGGCGCGCGCGCGATAAATTCGATGATTTCATCCAAGATGTATTAGAGCGCG
>CAZSIG010000701.1:0-2438 GCA_964606195.1 uncultured Anaerolineales bacterium | reverse complement strand
GCCGAACATGCTTCAGCATGTTTCCGGTAGCCGCGCCGAGTTCACTCGGCGAACAACAGCGCGGACCGAAGTAGTAATTTGAAAGTGTCAGATAGCTAGTCTTTTTATCGTCGTTCATCAATGCGTTCACTAGAGGCTATTGGCGTTGTTCGCCGCGTTAGCTCCATTTCCTATAGGACTTACACAAACCGCGTGGTAATTAACCGCAGAGAGCGCGGAGAACGCGGAGTTTTTCTAAAAAATATTTTAGCAAGCAATATACGCGGTCATGTACGTTCATTTATGGTCATATTTTTTTAGATGGCAAAAACGGGTTAGAAATTCTGCGCTCTCCGCGCCCTCGGCGGTAAAAATACCCCGAAGTTGCGTAAATCCTATCCTAAATACGTCTCTATCGGTACAACCGCGCCATTCAGCAATTCATCTAGCTCCATCCAGGTGACATTCACCAGTTCATCATCGCGCAACATCTCATCGTAAGGACACAAATCAATACGTCCTTTACGATGCAAGTAATTCAACAGCTCATCTGGGTCGGTATACTTATCCGGTTCGCTGATGACGATACGTCCGGCATCCAGCTCCAGTTTAACGATTTGTGGCTCTTTGAACCCGGCCTCGCGTACCAGATCGCGCGGGATACATAGATTGCCCTCGGCGTCCAATTGAACCTCTATTACCCTCTTGCCCATCATTCGTACTCCTAAATCAGCGGCGCAATAGGCATTGCGCCTTAAAACAACCTGCTCTAGGACTTTCTCAAAGTACAAGCCGCACAGCCAAAACCTCCCGCAGGTTTGATTTTCTGACCGAAACACATCACCCGATAACCATAACCGCGCTGGGGCAAGGCTACATTAGTTGAACCTGCGGGAGGTTCGCCGACTGCTCCTAGTTCGCGATTTGTCCAACGGTCATTTTCAAATATGCTTCTATAAAGCTGTCGATTCTACCATCAAGAACCGCGCTAGGATTGCCCGTCTCGTGCCCGGTGCGATGGTCTTTGACCATACTGTAGGGGTGCAAGACATAGGAACGTATCTGGTTGCCCCACTCCGCGGAGACATGCTCACCTTTAAGCCGCGCCTCTTCCGCTTCCTTTTTGCGCATCTCCAAATCGTACAATCGCGCCCGCAAAATAGTCATCGCGACCTCGCGGTTTTGCACCTGCGAACGTTCATTTTGGCAAGAGACGACGATGCCGGTTGGCATGTGCGTCAGACGCACCGCGGTGCTGTTCTTCTGTACGTGTTGTCCCCCCGCGCCGGAGGAGCGAAAGAAATCCATCTTTATATCGTCGAGGTTAAGTTCTATCTCAACTTCATCTCCCAACACCGGAATAACTTCCACGAGCGCGAAGGAGGTATGACGGCGTTTCGCCGCGTCGAAGGCGGAGAGACGCACGAGACGATGCACGCCGCGTTCCGCGCGCAACAAACCGTAAGCGTACCTACCTTTTACCTCGATAGTCACACTCTTGACGCCTGCCTCCTCGCCCAACGTGCGGTCTAATATGGCAACTTTATAATCGTGCTGCTCCGCCCAGCGGTTGTACATGCGTAGCAACATCTCTGCCCAATCTTGAGCATCAGTGCCGCCCGCGCCCGCGTGAATGGATAGGATCGCGTCGTTTTTGTCGTGTACGCCCGCCAGAAGCAAGCGATCTTCCAAGCGGTCTAGTTCCTGCGCGGCAGAATGCAATTCGGAGGTAAGCTCCTCCAGCATAACTTCATCTTCGTCGGCTTCTGCTAAAACTAACAGTTCTTGTAAATCGGTCAACCGCGCCTGCAAATCGTTCCACGGCGCCACATCATCTTTCAAATCCGCGAGACGCTGCATAGCCCGCTGCGCGGTTTCGGGGTCATCCCAAAAATCTTGTGCGGCGGAACGCGCGGTCAATTTCGCTATTTCCTGCTGCTTTCTCGCGAGGTCAAAGACGCTCCTTGATTTTGGTCAGCCGCTGTTGTAACTCATTCAGTTTTTCATGCAAATCGCTCATGCGTTAAGTCCTCCCGTAGCATAGGAATTGATTTGTTATTTGGATTGTACTCAAAAATAGATATAGGCGCAAACGAGATTGTCGCGCAGTAGGTTCGCCGAGTGAACTCGGCGCGGCTACCGGAAACATGCTGAAGCATGTTCGGCATAACGCGCTTCAGCGCGTTTCGCATAGCAACCGTGAGGTGCACGGGGTCCGCTTTCTCAAAGTCGGACAACCTCCCGCAGGTGCACCCGCAGTAGCCGCGCTCCGCATGGTTATGGTTGTAGCGCGCTATATTTCGGCAGGAAAATCAAACCTGCGGGAGGTTTTGGCAGCGGGGTTTGTACTTTGAGAAAGCCTTACCTCCTTTCAATATCGTGGGATAGCCCCCCGTTTTCTTGGAGAAAACGGGGAGCTGACGCCGCGATTCCCCTACGGCGCGAAGTTCTTCATAATC
>CAZSIG010000700.1:0-2451 GCA_964606195.1 uncultured Anaerolineales bacterium | reverse complement strand
TTGAGAAAACTCCGCGTCCTCCGCGCTCTCTGCGGTGAAATTATGGTGAATTTGCATAAGTCCTGAATTATAAAGCTTAAGGGTGGCGAGCATGTTAGAGATTTTTGACCGCACTAATATACTGAAACTAAAAGCCTCAAATGTCACCGTAATCATCCGTAAGAATCCCCCTCATATACAGTTGATACGCGGTGACAAGTTGCTGTTAGAGACCAGCCCAATCATGTGCGTCTTGTACATCAATGGGCAAACCCACCGCGTCGTCGCGCTGCAACGCTGGTGGCAAGTAGAAAACAGCGTCTTTCTGATTTGGCACACCGATGCCCAATTTCGCGTCATGCTCTCGCTACAATTCGAACTGCGCTACTGTACTCTACACTGGCGCGATATTCCGAAGGAGCTCGATGCTCAAATCGAGATGAGCTTCAGGCTGGACAACGCGGGGCACTGGTATGGTCAGGGGCTCCTACGAAATCAGCCCTGGCCATTGGAACGCGCTAGTCTCTCCGCATCTCCATTTATAACGCGGCATCATCACAAAACCACTGTAGAACATTCCAAATTTGAGAGCATTCAAACTCCCTTATGGGTCACGTCGAGCGGTGTGGGTATCATGGCATTTCCCCAAAGTCAACTGGAAATAGGTTTCAACGCGCCGATTAAGGACACCGAAACGGGTGAAATCAAAGATGACGGACTATTACGTCTGCGCGCCGCCGCACAGGATGGCTTACGGTTCAAAATCAACGCGGATGCGAATATTAAGGAAAGTTGTTTCGAACTTTTTTATCAAATGAAACACCCATACGCCACACCACCGCACTTCCTCTTTGAACGCCCTATCTGGTCGACGCATGAGCAACACCGGGCGCGCATTACTCAAAGTTGCATTACGCACTTCGCGGAGGAGATTATCGTGCGCGATTTTCCTCATGCCTTCATGGAAATCGACAGCCGTTGGGAGAATATCTGCGGCGACTTGGCGTTCGACTCAAGACGTTTTCCCGCGCCGCTAACTTTTGTAGAGGATTTACACGGACTAGGTTTCGGAGTAGTGCTACGAGTTACCCCGTTCGTCTCCACAAGGTCGCGCGCGTTTCCCTGG
Source organism: uncultured Anaerolineales bacterium (assembly GCA_964606195.1). GTDB lineage: Bacteria > Chloroflexota > Anaerolineae > CAZSIG01 > CAZSIG01 > CAZSIG01. The sequence continues at coordinate 1,346 of CAZSIG010000700.1, read as the reverse complement.
GGACAAGAGAGAGGCTATTTCATTCGCCGCGCCGATGGCTCTCCCTATCTATTACCCTGGGACAGCGAACGCGCCGCGTTGCTAGACATCAGCCATCCCGAAGCTTTGCAGTGGTTTCTCTCACGGTTGCGCGCACTGGAAATTGAATACGGCATCGACGGCTTCCACTTCACCGGTGGCGAAGCTGATTGGCTGCCGCCTGACGCGGTCACGGCGCAAAAGATCACGGGCAATGATTACACCCGCTTTTATGTAGATTTCATCGCGCGGTGTTTTCCCCTCAGCGCGGTGAATGTCGGCTGGTTCTCCCAACAAAATCCCATCCTCTTTTGCTTAAAAGACCTAGAAGCCAAATGGGAAGAGGATAAAGGTTTGGGAGAACTGCTCCCCCAGATTTTGACCCTCGCGGTCACCGGGTATCAATTCATAGTTCCCGGAGTAATCAGCGGCAAAAGCCGTATTCAAAAACACAAAGCTCCTAAAGAACTGTACATTCGCTGGGCAGAAGCAACCGCCGCGCTACCAATGATGCAGTTCTCGCGCCCCCCGTGGGAATATGATAAAGAGACGGTAGACATCTGCCGCCACTACGTCTGCCTGCGACAGCAAGAATTCGCGCCTTATATCGCTGAGCTGGTGCGAAACATCGTGCTAACCGGCGAACCGCTCGCGCGCCCTCTGTTTTGGGAATATCCCGAAGAAGAAGAGAGCTACCTGATAGCAGACCAATTCTTGTTAGGGACGCGATACCTCATCGCGCCGATGCTGCGCCCCGGCACCACGCGTGACATCTATTTGCCGCCGGGAGAGTGGCGCGATTGGCACACGCACACTCTTTACACCGGCCCCACCACGTTAGAAAACTACCGCGTCCCCCTCGACCGCCTCCCCATTTTCAAGCATACTGCGGACTAACCGCGCATCAGTAGGACGATTTTCTTAGCAGCCGTTTTATCTCCCCCCACGCAACCTGCCCTACATTTTTCCCGCGTTGGATGCCTTCTCAGGTGCCCGTTATCCCATTATATTTTCATAGTTAAGCATTTTTCAAGTATAGGACTTACGCAAAATCGCACTACAATTTACCGCAGAGCGCGTCCCCGTGCGGGGATAAACGACGGACGCGGAGAGTATCGTGAGAGTCTTTTTGTGCTCGTCATACCCAATCATAAGCGTGCATTAAAAGTCATATTCACGGCGCGATAAAAAATTATCCAGAAAACTCTGCGCTCTCCGCGCCCTCGGCGGTGAAATTATTCTGAACTTGCGTAAATTCTACCCTATATTTTCATAGTTAAGCATTTTTCAAGTATAATAGAGTGAGGAGAGAGGTTGTCGAATGAAAT
>CAZSIG010000699.1:0-2454 GCA_964606195.1 uncultured Anaerolineales bacterium | reverse complement strand
TTTATGATTGTTTATGACAAGTACAAAAAAATCTCTCAAGATAAGCTCCGCGTCCTCTGCGCTCTCTGCGGTTAGTTATAGTGCGGTTTTACGTAAGTCCTATCACGTTGGTTTATCCGAAATCCCATAGAACTGAACTAGTGCCTTCTTAACAATCTACTAAATTTTGCTCTGCACCTGCGCGATTACGCGATTGATGATCGATTTCAACGTATCGAACACCCCCTGTCCACTGATCGCGACAGCTTCGAAACATGGTATCGCGCCATCTAACTGTAAGTAAGCTTGAATAAAAGAGGTGGGCAAAACCTCTGGTAAATCGCGTTTATTGAACTGCACTACCAGCGGCATTTTCTCCGGTGTATATCCCATCTCTTCCAGATATTTATACATATCTTGGTAGGCATCCCAGTTAGCCCGCAGCCGATCTGGCTGGGAATCCGCGACGAAAACTATGCCATCAGCCCCTTGTAGCACCAGCTTGCGACTGGCGGAGTAGTACGCCTGCCCCGGCACGGTATACAGGTTAAAGCGCGGTTTCAACCCTCCCACTTCCCCCAATTCTAACAACATATAGTCGAAGAAGACCGTGCGATCCTCGCGAGTTTTTAGCGATACTAGTTCACCGCGTAGTTCCGGCTTGGTTTTTTCGTGAACTTTTTGCAGATTAGTAGTTTTGCCGCTCAAGGCTGGGCCGTAATATACGATTTTCAAGTTCAGTTCTTTTCGTCGGCGGTTGATGAACATTACCTACGCTCCTAGTGTAGCATCCAACTGGTCAGATAACAATTGTCCAAAATCATCAGTTAGATTGTCTTTATCTTTACCTTTACCTTCGTCATCCCTCTCCTCAACTCGCGCCTTTTCAAGAATCTCGCTCAAGCGATCCACCGTTTGCTTGGTAAAGACGCGCACCATCCCTATGGGAGTTTCGTTGTCGAACACGGTCACTAATACTAACTCCTCTCCCACATCCGAGAGGTATATACTCTGTTTCTCTCCCTCCTGTAGCAACATCTTGAAACGCGCCTTTTCACCTACCAATCGCGCTATCTCTTTGGTAGCCGCCAGTTCCGCCGCCGCCAATGCCGAAAGCACCGCGGTATTCATCTGCGCCGTATTGCCGCGTTCCTCGATTAGCTGCCCGGTGATGTCCGCCAATAACACACAAGATGCTTCGGTTTCCCATTGCAAACTATTCAAACTATCGCTGATCTCTTCCAGATGTTTTTCCGAAAAGGGCAAACTATTTGGTAACATATTAATTTCTTCCTTTGATCAAAAATGGTTCTTTATGATTTGGCATGATTATGCTCCGCGAGGATTGCCAAATCCCCGTATTTTGTGGCGCGGATTTGGCAATCCGCCCTGAGTACCACGCAAAATCCCAAAGAGCCTCAAAAATCAAACATTGAATCGAGCTTTTGATTTAGTGAGGCGCCAAAATCGCCATCTAATAACTCGTCAACCTCCGCCGATTCCAATTCAGCCAGGTTCTTTTGTAAATCCTTAATGGCGCGGCGAGTGTATAGCCATACCATACCTATTTGACCGGAGCGTTTTTCTAATTGCTTATCGCACCCGATGACCATGAAGAGATTACTTCCCACATTAACCGTGAACAGGTCAGTTTTTTCTCCTTCTTGGTAATTCAGGTTCAACGCTTTAGGCTGTCCCAGATGCCGCGCCACTTCAAAGCTGGTGATCAACCCGTTGCCTATAAGCGGCAGTAGATTCTTCATATCCTCTCTGTGAGTCACCCCAACATGAACTATTGGGTGACCTGTAAGGTCAGCCAGCCAAATACATTGGGCGCCAACCTCAGTGAGAAGTTCTTCTAACCGCGCGGAGATAAAATCAAAACGCTGCTCTGAAAGAAAAAGTATCTTCTGGGGAGCGGCACTTTTATCACTCAGCGCGGAGCGGCTGGCTTCTATTAGTTCCTTAATGGTGAAGGGCTTCGTTATATATCTATATACATTCAGCCGCCGCGCTCGCTCCTGCACCGCGTCGGAGCCATAGGCAGTCATTAAAATCAATCGCGTCTGCGGGCTAACGGCGCGAACTTTCTCTATAAGTTGTAGCCCATCTATCCCCGGCATTCGCAAATCAGTAATGAGCAAATCAAAATGTTGTTCGGTGATTCTATCCAGTGCTTCTTGACCTGTTTCCGCGGTGTTGATTTGGTATTCCGAGCCTAGTTTGGCTAGTTTTTTACTTAGAATAAAAGTAATGCTCTTCTCATCGTCTACTATCAGAATGCGCTTGCGTTTACTCACTGTTTTATGTCCTTACTATTCGTAACCTGAAGCCGTTGTAACCGCCGCGCCCCCTATTTGCTGGCATTACGCGTTAGATTCAGAAATATAAATAAAGTCAGTACTTACGTAGATTCAAAAAGATTTACCGCCGTGGGCACGGAGCGCGCAGAGTTTTCTGAGCAGTTTCTTAGCA
>CAZSIG010000698.1:0-2455 GCA_964606195.1 uncultured Anaerolineales bacterium | reverse complement strand
CTTAGAGCGAAATTAAAGTACGCTTATCATAGACCGAACATAACAATTAGACAGCGGGGGGCGTATGAATACCAATCGGCGCGGTTTCATCAGCTAAATCCGCTGAAAAGATAGTTTTTTCAACAGAATTATAAATCAACAAGAATTTTATGGATATTAATCAAGGACTAGCCATTGTAGAGACGCGGTTACGGGAGCTATTGAGCAGTGATCTGGAAATATTGCAGATCGCGGGAAATCATCTCCTGCAAGCTGGTGGCAAACGGATACGCCCGCGCGTTCTACTTCTGTCATATTGGGCTACAGGCGGCACAGATTTTTCTCGCGTTTCTACACCAGCGGCGCTATTAGAATTACTGCATACCGCGTCATTGGTGCACGATGACATCAACGATCATAGTCAGGAACGACGCGGTGTGGAAACGGTTAACGCTAAATGGGGAAATACGCTTGCCCTTTTGACTGGTGATTTCATAATTGCTAAATTCATCGAAACGCTAACCGAGTTTGATAAAGCGATCATTCAGTCACTGGCGCGTGCCACCTTATCTTTGGTAGAAGGAGAAACCTTGCAAATCATCAGCCAGCAGCGGTCTCCTTGGACTGAAGACCTGTACACCGATATTATTCGCAAGAAAACGGCAGCACTGTTCACTGCCGCCGCGGAGATTGGGGGAGTAGTAAACGGCGCGGCGGAGGCGGAGATAGAAGCATTGTGCGATTATGGATTGAATTTGGGTATGGCATTTCAGATTACGGACGATTTACTCGATTTGATCGGTGATCCGCGTACACTGGGCAAACCGATCTGGCAGGACTTGGCAGCTCACCAATCCAACCTCGCGGTTATATATGTCCAAAAACGCCTAGCCAGTGATTGGGAACAAACCTTGACGGAACAGGTTTGCGAAAAAATACTATGTCTGTTGCGCGATAGTGGGGCGATTCAATATGCTCAAGAGCAAGCGAGCGGCTACGCGGCGAAGGCGCAGGAGAGTTTGGCAATCTTGCCCGAATCAGACGCGAAACAGGAGTTATTAGAATTAACGCATCAGATTACTAACCGAGAGTTTTAAAGGGGATATGAGTTTCCCCGAAGCGCAAACATTCGCGACCTAAACTAAAAACTTAGTAGTGGTAGGAATGGCGCGTAAATAACTTGGGCATTTGGCGCGGTCAGCGCAGGCGTAAAGCCTGCGGCTACTGTAGGCGCACCCTTTACGGGTGCGTTTAGGTAGCAATAAACGCGTATTTAACCACTAAGGGCACAAAGGACACTAAGTTTTTTTGGTTAATAATGCTCATACGCGGTCAAAAACTGTCATTCGAAGTAAGAACAGCCTTTGTGTTCTTCGTGTCCTTTGTGGTTAAATAGTTATATTTTAACTATCACTTTGCCATTTAACCACTACTAAAAACTTCGTAGGCGCAGACGTCCAATCTGCGCCTATTTCCCATTATGACCGCGTAGGTTGTAAGAAAAACGACGGATTACAGTTCGCTCTCAGTAGGAGGTGTTAAAACTGTTTGGCTTTTCTTTTATCTCTCTCATAAGATTAAACTTGATACATAACATACTAGAGTTAGTCTACATTAGCGTCGCGCTATTATTAGCTATCTATGGCATTAACTACCTGTTCATGATCTTCTGGTACATTAAACACCGCGATCAAAAAACACAGCTTCCGACTATGCGCGAAACGCCGCTGGTCACAGTACAGTTGCCAGTATATAACGAACTATACGTTGTGGAACGGCTCATCGACGCGGCTTGTGCGTTCGATTATCCCGCTGACAGGTTACAGATTCAAGTTCTGGATGACTCGACTGACGAGACTACTACCATCGCCCAAAAACGCGTCGTTTATCACCAACAACGCGGCATGAATATTGAGTTGGTACATCGCGCCGAACGTCCCGGCTTCAAAGCGGGGGCGTTGCAGAATGGTTTATCCACGGCGATCGGAGAATACATCGCCATCTTCGATGCCGATTTTGTCCCGCCGCCAGAGTTTCTGCGCCTCACCGTTCCTCACTTTCAAGAAAATTCTAAGCTGGGATTGGTACAGACGCGCTGGGGACATTTGAACGCGGAGTATTCGCCATTGACACGCGCGGAGGCGATCGCGGTGGATGGGCACTTTGTCATAGAGCAGACTGCGCGCAATCGTGCCGGTTTTTTCATGAACTTCAACGGCACGGCAGGGGTATGGCGGCGCGCTTGCATAGAATCAGCCGGAGGTTGGCAAGGGGATACGCTATCCGAAGATTTGGATTTGAGCTATCGCGCCCAACTTAAGGGTTGGGAATTTCTATTCTTACCCGATGTAGTTACTCCCGCCGAGATTCCGGCACAAATCAACGCGTTCAAGATTCAACAGTTTCGGTGGGCTAAAGGTTCGCTCCAGTGCGCCGCGAAGCTCGGGCCGCGCGTCTTGACCGCGCCTATCCCTCT
>CAZSIG010000697.1:0-2460 GCA_964606195.1 uncultured Anaerolineales bacterium | reverse complement strand
TCTGTGCTCTCCGCGTGCTCAGCGGTGAAAATGCACCGAAGTTATGTAAGTCTTATTTTTTTGAAACTACGTGAGTACTGTAAAATAGGGAGTCATTATGAAATACGGCTATTTTGACGATGAAAACCGCGAATATGTGATTACCCAACCCGATACCCCGCTGCCCTGGATTAACTATCTGGGCAGCCAGGCTTACTTCGGGCTTATCTCGAACACGGCGGGCGGCTACTCATTCTACCGCGACGCGCGCTTGCGGCGCATCACCCGCTACCGCTACAACAATGTCCCGCTAGACTACGGCGGGCGATATATCTACCTGCGTGATGCCGACTCGGGCGCATACTGGTCGCCGTCTTGGCAGCCGACGCGCCGCGACTTGGAGAATTACACCTGTCGGCATGGCATGGGCTATTCCACCATCGGCGCGACTTTTCAAGGGATTGAGGCGCGAACACGCTATTTCGTGCCGCTGAATCAGAACCTCGAAATCTGGCAGTTGACCGTGACCAATCACCGCGCCGCGCCCGCGACGCTCTCCATATTCTCCTGCATAGAGTTCGCGCTGTGGGACGCGTGGGACGACGCGACTAACTTCCAACGCAACCTCAACATCGGCGAGGTGGAAATCGAAGATAGTGTCATTTATCACAAAACCGAATATCGCGAACGGCGCGATCACTTCGCCTATTTTGCCTGCTCCGAACCGCTCGCCGGCTACGACACGCAGCGCGAGGTTTTCTTAGGGACGTATCGCGGGTGGGACGCCCCGCGCGCGGTAGAGCAGGCGGTATTATCTACATCTTGGAGAGATTTCTTCGTACCCGCCCGGCTATAAAGAAAACGCGGGGATCTTCTGCCATACCAATCCGTGGGTGATGATTGCCGAAGCGATTTTGGGACGCGGCGACTCGGCGCATGACTACTACACGCGAATCAATCCATCCGCGCGCGAAAACATCAGCGAGGTGCATCGCTGCGAACCTTACGTCTACGCCCAGATGATTGCCGGGCGCGACGCGCCATCGCACGGCGAAGCGAAGAACTCCTGGCTCAGCGGCACGGCGGCGTGGAACTACGTCGCCATTACGCAGTGGATTTTGGGCATCCGCCCGACGTATGAAGGGTTGCAGATCGCGCCGGTGATTCCGGCAGAATGGGCGGGGTTCACCGCGACGCGAGTTTGGCGCGGCGTGACCTACGACATCACGGTGAAACGCGCGAGTGCGAGCAACGCGGTGAGTTTGGTGGTGGATGGGCAGGCGATAGAGGGAAATGTTGTGCCCCAACCCTCGCAAGGTAAATCCCGAGTGACCGTCGCGGTTACTTTGGGATAATAATAGTGAGTACTTACACAGCAGAAAGTAGGGCAGGTTTCTTACCTGCCGTTTCTGCTTATACGCCCCTTACTGTCTAACCGTTATGTACATACTATAAAATGGGTTTAGGGGGTATTTAAATGTCATGCTGAACGCAGTGAAGCATCTCGTTTTCGTCCAAATTAGGACTTAGTGGACAAATGACGCAGTGGCTACCTCTTAGACAAATCGCGCGACTTTGAGAAAACCTTGGGGTAGTAGTGCCTAGCTCCCCGCGAGCTTGCAGCTCGCGGGGAGCTAAAATCTGAACGGAGGAATATCGTGAAACGAATATGTGTGTTCTGTGGCTCAAGTCCGGGGGCGCGCCCCGAATATACGCAAGCAGCGCGGCAGTTGGGTCACGCGCTCGTGGACAAGGGGTTGGGGCTAGTTTACGGTGGCTCGAACGTCGGCATAATGAGAGAGATCGCCACAACGGTTTTGGAGCGCGGCGGGGAGATCATCGGCGTGATTCCAACAGGTTTGGTGGAGAAAGAGGTAGCTTTCACCGCGCTACCTGACCTGCGCGTGGTGGATACCATGCACGAGCGCAAAGCGCTGATGGTGGAACTAGCCGACGGTTTCATCGCGCTGCCCGGCGGTCTTGGCACCATCGAGGAGTTTTTCGAGGTACTGACGTGGGCGCAGCTCGGCATCCATCGCAAACCCTGCGGGCTGCTGAACGTCTGCCGGTATTACGACAAGCTCATTGACTTTCTGAGCCACGTCGTCGCGCAGCAGTTCATTGCGGCGGAAAACCGCGCGATGATAATGATTGACGAAAGCCCCGATGCGCTGCTCGACAAATTCGCGGCGTACCAACCACCGCAGGTAGATAAGGCAAAGTGGATTCTGCGCCTGAACAAGAAAGGTGAAGCGTAATGCAGAGTTATGATTACTCGCATCGGAATGGGGTGGATGAAGATGACGAAGATACGCGGGTTAATCATCGCGGGGGGGCTGCCTGCTGTTGCTGGCGCGCGGTGGCGCGGCTGGAAGCGGGGTGGGAACGGCACATGCGAGATCGCGGTGGGTTTCAAGATAATATACCATACTACTCCGAAAATAGGCGCAATGGGGATTGCGCCCTCTAGGATGCGCGACT
>CAZSIG010000696.1:0-2460 GCA_964606195.1 uncultured Anaerolineales bacterium | reverse complement strand
GATACCCTGTTATTTAATTCTCATTCCTAAGTTCTATACAGCCCTGAACGCGTATGTCAAAATCATGCCCTATTCAGCCCCACGCGGTAGCCAGATATGAAACCGACTACCAGGGCATGTTTGTTCATCGCAGCCGGGGCTATCCACGCGAATGTATCCACCATGTGCTTCTATTATCCCCTTGGCAATGGTCAATCCCAAACCCGCGCCGCCCCCCTTAAACTTGGTCTTGCCCGAAGAGTGTAAATCCAAATCACCTGTTTGATAAAACTTCTCAAAAATTAACTCCTGATGCTCCTCAGCTATGCCAATGCCGGTATCCGCGACGGTTATCCAAATCCATTTCCCATCAGCTAATTCGGGTAATTTGCGCGCCTCTCGCAGTTCTGCAATCTCCGTGGCGTCCGATTTCGCGTCATCTCCCGTAAAAGACCACTCCCCATCAACCACGCGTCCCACTCTACCCGTAATTGTAATATATCCTCCATCGGGGGTGTATTTGATAGCGTTGGTAACAATATGAGTCAGCACTTTGTAAAACGCGTCGGGATCTATCACCACTCTCGGTAACGTCTCTATTCTCTCCAATCGCAAAGTCAGATTACGTTCCTTTAACGCGGGAGCGAAATGGGTTACAACCTCATGAATCTTCAGTTGTAAGTCGGTCTCTTCTGGAATTATCTGCAAAGACTGACTGTCAATTCGCGACACATCCAGCATAGTGTTGACTATCTCGCTAAGCCGCTGCGTGTTCTCCCCGATTTTCGCCAGACTAGAGCAGAGTACCGCGTCTTGCTTCACACTTTCCATTTCCATCAACATCTTACTATAACCATGAATGACGGTCAAAGGAGTACGCAGTTCGTGCCCCGCGACGCGAATAAAATCGGATTTAGTTTTGTCTAAGCGCGATAGGTTCTCATAAGCGATGCTCAGTTCTTCCGTACGCTCAGCCACCAATTGTTCCAAATTCTCATATAACTGCGCGTTCTCAATGGCAATAGCCGCTTGATTGGCGATAGTAGTCGCCATATCCACATCTTCGGTGGAAAACGCGCCGCGCGGCTCGCGCGTCATAGACAACATGCCAATGACGCCCAGCGCGGTAATGAGCGGAATACCCAACCACGCCCGATGAAGAGGCAGCCAATCCGCCTGCTGCCAGGCGACAGTTTGAGTAACATCGGGGATTACCAAAGGCTCACGGGTGTGCTTCAATTGATTGAACACATCCCCCTCTTCAATCATCACCGAAAATTCACCAGTGCGTTTATCAGCGGGGAAACCGCGGCTGGTTATTATTTCCATAACCTCACCGCGCTGCAATAACACCGCGGCGCGTCCGTAAGGCACCAACCTTTGTAGATGTTCCAGCATTAAATTCAAGACGCCGGTCAAATCTAATGTACTGCTCAACGCCTCCGCGACGCCGCGCAATGATTCCGCCAAATGCCGCCGCTCTTGTTCCGAACTGTACAATCGCCCTAGTTCACGGTTAGCCTTCTGCAACTGCTTATTCAGCGCGTCCAGCATCTCACGGCTTTCGCGCAACTCGCGCGCCTGTTCCCGCACGCGTTGGTAGCTGGTCATCGCCCACACTACCGGCGTCATCAGGTCATCCGCTTGACTGCTACCGACTACCTTGCTTACGACCTCTTCCTCAGTTATCTCGCTCGTGCGCCCTTCGCCAACCTTGTTTCCTTGATAGAGGATAATGACGCGGTCTGTATACATGAATATATAGTTGATGTTTTCCGTAACGAGCAACACGCTCTGCCCATTATCGCGCAGATTTGGAATTATGTCCAATACGCATCGTCGCTGCGTCTCATGCAATCTACGCAATACATCATCCAGAATCAAAAGCCTGAAATCTTGACATAGCGAGCGCGCGACCTGAACGGCATGACGGTGACTTTGAGGTAAGTCCCGTAGAGGGGTGTTCAATGAGGGAACAGATAATCTGAGGCGTTTCAGTATTCGAGCGGCGCGGCGTTTCATCTCGTTCGTGTCAAGCACCCTAATCAAATCACCCAGATACGAGCGATACACCGGCCGCCCCGCGAAGATATTTTTGGTGATATCCATGTTCTCCGCTATCAGCGGTTCGCTGAAGACCACCTCAATCCCCGCGTGATGCGCATCTCGCGCCGAATCGAAAACTACCGGTGCGCCGTCGACGTACAGTTGCCCCGCGTCAGGAGCATAAACTCCCGCCAAGAGGTGAACCAGCACAGATTTCCCCGCGCCCTCACTTCCGACTATACCGACGACTTCACCGGGGTAAACCTCTAAGCTGACACCATTAAGCGGTTGCAGCTTGCCGAATTTTTTTGACAGATTTACTGCTCTTAAAAATGGGTTCATTCGTGTTTCTCACTGTATTATGAAAATCACACCCCCATTTAATTTTAACGTAAAAGCGATTAGCTGTCAATAAGAGGTTTGTCCTAAAAGGGC
>CAZSIG010000695.1:0-2460 GCA_964606195.1 uncultured Anaerolineales bacterium | reverse complement strand
CGGTCAGCTTGAAAAAGTTGGTGGCTAAAATGAAAACTTTTGTCGCGGAACAATAAATTAGAGATTATATCGATTTGTTGACGCGTAGCTAATGGAACTAGGACTTTCTCAAAGTACCAACCACGCCGCCAAAACCTCCCGCAGGTTTGATTTTCCTGCCGAAATATAGCGCGCTACAACCATAACCATGCGGAGCGCGGCTACTGCGGGTGAACCTGCGGGAGGTTGTCCGACTTTGAGAAAGCCCTACTAATGGAACGCAGATTTTCCTGATTTAACTGATTTACGCTGATTTTTATGTTTTTGATTACCCAAAAGCGCGGCATATGTCTTAAAATCTGCGAAAATCAGGCCAATCTGCGTTATCTGCGTTCTATTAATGACGCGGTCAAATAAATCGATATAATATCTATTAGCTCCCCACGAGTTTTAAGCTCGCGGGGAACTGAGGGAGATTTATGTATATTCCACAGATTTTAATTGTAGATGACCAAGAGGTGGACCGCGAAACCTTGCGCAATCTGTTACTGTCGGAGAACTACGATTGTACCTTTGCCGGTAGTGGTGCTGAAGCCTTCCGAAAAGCCGCGCAACTGAAACCCGACCTGATCTTCCTCGATGTGATGATGCCCGACCAGGATGGCTTCGAAGTCTGTCGAAAGATGCGCGACGACCCAACTTTGGCAGAAGTGCCCATAATCATGGTAACTTCATTGGACGACCGCGCCTCGCGATTGCGCGGTATCGAGGCTGGCGCGGATGATTTTGTGACCAAGCCCTTTGACAGCATTGAACTACGCGCCCGCGCTCGCGCCATCATTCGCCTCAATCGTTATCGGCGACTGCTCGCGGAGCGGAGCAAATTCGAATGGGTGGTCAATCGCGCCAAAGATGGCTACCTGATTGTAAATGGGAATGACCAAATTCTGTACGCCAACACGTTAGCCAGATTGTATTTAGGATTACCTTTGGATCCCAACGCGCCGCTCTCCGAAACCTTCAGCGCGTTGGCGCAAAAACAGTACCAACGCAAGCCGGGGGGCACTTGGGATAATTGGCGCGCCGCGGCGCGCTACTCGGCAGATACGGAGGCGCCCTCATTGTACCTAGTGCGCCCCGAAACCGCGACGGCGCGCGCCTTTTGGCTGGGGGTAAATGTCCTAGAGCTACCCATAGGAGCAGAGAACAATTGGTTAGTACACCTACGCGATGTCACAAATCAGATGAAATTACAGCGCGATATTAGCGGTTTTCATAGGGCAGTAAAGCACAAGTTGCGGACGCCGTTGGGCGGCATACTTGGCGGCTTCGAGCTTTTACAGGACTTTGAGACGATGTCAAACGCGGAAATCAGAGACATGGTAGAATTGGGACTGCGAAACGCGCGGCGTCTTTGTGATGAAATTAACGATATCTTGGTATATACAGATGCTCTCGACCTGCCTCAGCACAAGGCGCGGTTTCACCTTGCAGAATTAGGTTCATTGGTATCGCGCGTCAGTGTCGATTTGAAATTGGAATTCGTATCAATATTTTGTCCCGACGAACTATCAAATGAACACATCATGCTCTCACCGCAATCCGTGGAGTTGGTATTTACTGAATTACTAGAAAACACTCAGCGGTTTCACCCCGAACATAATCCACAAGTGGAAGTGGCTATATCCCGCGCGAATACCGACAAAATCAGTTTGCGGATTACAGACGACGGGCGAATTCTCTCTCCCGAACAACTAAAACATATATGGTCTCCTTATTATCAAGCTGAGAAGAATTTTACGGGAGAGGCACCGGGCATGGGCTTGGGATTATCCACCGTAGCCGCGCTAGTGTGGGGAGTGGGCGGAAGATGCCGCGCCTACAATCGCGACGATGGGCAAGGAATAGTGGTGGAATTGATTGTACCGCTGGCGCTGCCCGGCGAGAGAAGGGACGCGATTTTATTAACTTGATAAGACTTACGCAAATTCAGAATAATTTTACCGCAGAGCACGCGGAGAGCGCAGATAACCCGCGCGGTAAGTGCCCGTCATCTGACTTCGAGAAAGTCCTATACAATAGAGTTTATCTCGATTTATTAGTGCGCAGTGACTTGAACGCGAATGACGCAGATTGCCCTGATTTTCGCAGATTTGTTGGAATATGATGCGGTTTTTGCTAATCAAGAATACAAAAATCAGCGTAAATCAGTTAAATCAGGAAAATCCGCGTTCTATTAACCACCGACTCAAATAAATCGATATAATGTCTAATCTATAACTCTAGGGCAGAATGCGTTTTTTATTTCATGCCGAATAATGTATAATACACGTTCTTGACCGCAGAACATTGAGGTGAAAAATTGGCTCGCGATTATGGATTGGGAAAGAGAATAACCACCACGATACTTTGGGGCTTGACGTTCCTTCTTGCGCTGCAGGGGCAAAAGCATCTTGCAGCGCATCAGTATGTTTACGATGG
>CAZSIG010000694.1:0-2461 GCA_964606195.1 uncultured Anaerolineales bacterium | reverse complement strand
ATTCTGGTAATCCTGTTCTATGAATTATTGCTTAGCGAACTCTCCGCGCCGTTCATAATCAACATCACCACCGGCGCCGCGGGGACGAGGAAGGCTAAGCCCAACAAAGGATTAAACGGCGGCAACGCAAAGCGCGGGTAGGGGTAGAAAATCAGGGCGACGCGGTGCCATAACCAGAATGTGAAAAATATCCCCAACGCCGCGCCGCTCATCACGCAGACGAAGAGGTCGCGTCGCCGCCAGATGTCGCGTTTGTATCGTGTACGCTGCACGCCGCGGCTGATGTCGCGAAATGTGAACGCGATGACGCCGATACCTATGCCAATCAGCGTGATGCCGATCCAGCCATGACTGCGAAAATAGCCGAAGGCGAACGCGCCCACCAAAATAAAAAACAGCGCGCCGACGACGGCAATTTGACGCACCAGTGCGCGCCGCGCAGATTGATCGCTCAGCCGGCTGCCAAAACCGCGCGCCTCCATGCTCTCGGCGAGTTGGATGGCGCGCTCTAAACCGGTGGTAAGCAACGGAATGAAGAGCGGCAGTACATCGCGCACGCCGCGAAAGCGGTGCCCGCGTATCATCTGCGCCTCGCGAATATCTTTCAGGCTGCTCATCATCTGCGGCACGAAGGTCACCGCGATGGAGACGATCATGCCCGTTTGGTAGAGGAATTTGGGAATGGCGCGCAGCAGTTGGTAGTGATCCACAAGCATGTTGAAGGTCGCGAAGATGAGGAAGATCACCGCGAGGTTCAGCCCGCTGACCAAGCCGTAAGAGAGTGCCTCCAACGTGATCTTGCCGCCCACTTCCAACAGCACCGCGTTCGTGCCGCTGCGCCACGTCCACTGCGGCAGGGTGAATAACACCGTCTGCCCGTAATGCACGACGAGCGGGTTCATCAGTCCGCCGAGCGCGGCGAGGAAGATGCCGATTTTGAGGAAGATCGTCCAACTCTGCGCGGTCGCCGCGGCGCGTCCGATAGTGTTATAAGGCACAAACACCGCGAAGAGGATTATCAGCAGATACCAGGGGTTGCGCGTGAGCATGGCGGGAAGCAGCGCGGCGAACAGCCAAAATAGCCAAGTATTGTAATGGTAAAGGTCGTTGCGTCCGCTCGATTTATCGATAACCGCGTCCATGTTCATAGGGTGAATAATAACTTTCCCGCTGCCGCCAGCGATAGTAGTAGATCCCGACCGCGATCAGTGCCACACCGAAAGCTGCCCAGCCCAGGATCATCAATCCCGCGCCACCGATGAGCAAAATCATTCGATTCGGGGATGACGCGGCGGCGGGCGCGGTCGATGCCGCTACCTGAATCTTGGTGGGTAAAGGCGACGCGGCGGGGACAACCGCGATCGCGACCGGTGTAGCCGTTGCGGTTGCAGTTGGTGCCGTAGTGGGCGTCTCTGTAGGCGCGCTCGTATTCGTCGGCGCGATACCCTCTATCACCACCGGAGTATCGGTCGGCTGTGTTTCTTGAACTTCTGCCGGAGTGTTTTCCGGCGCGGGGGTATCGGTCGCCGCTGTATCTTGGGGAATCGGCGTATCGCTCGGCGCGGATTGCGCTTCGGCGGCTGGCGGTGATGTCGGCTGCGGTTCAGGCGGAGATGTCGGCGCGCTTTGCGGCGCGGTTGTCTCCTGTGGCATGGGCGTCGCGGTCGGCTCGATGACGTTTATCTTGACTTCGCGCGTGAATTCGCCCGCCGCGCTCTCGACCTTGAGCGTGTAGGTACGATTTTGCTTCGGGCAAACCTCTTTGGTATCGTGTCCCCCTACCCCTTCGCCATCCAGATAGACCGCGTCGACGCCATCCACGTCTATGCGCAGTTTGATACACGCGCCGCGAATGATGTCGTAGTAATCCGCGCCGAATTCGATCTGCGGGGTGGGTATAACTGGTGTGTCGGTCGGCGCGGGAATCGGCGTCGCGGTCGGGACGAAGGTCGCGGTGGGGGGGATCGGCGTGGCAGTGGGCGGTACCGGCGTCGCGGTCGGTGGTACGGGAGTAGCGGTTGGCGCGGGGGTGTCAGTCGGCAATGGACAAATCTCCTCAAATCTGTGAACCGGCGGCTCCTCCGCGCTGGTCGTGGTGCCGGAGCCCCAATTCCACCCCTCGACATCGCCATTATGTACGCGGTAGCTGCTCGCGCCCAATTGCGAATATTGCCAAGTGTCACCGCTCAAGTGCCAATAAGACCAGTAGACACACTGCACGCCGCCGGGGCATTGGCAAAAGCAGCGTTCGGCGGGGAAATTGCAGCCGTCATTGCCGATCTTGCAGATGCCCGCGCCCAGCCCAATATTCGAGTTCACGTCCGCGATGACGCTCAATCCGGCGCGTTGCAGTACATCGTATCCCGATATTTCGCCCTCATTGAACTCAACGCACTTCGTCGTCACGCTGCCGTCGCCGAAGCGTACCACCAAGCCGACGCGGTTTGGTGATTGCGCGACG
>CAZSIG010000693.1:0-2463 GCA_964606195.1 uncultured Anaerolineales bacterium | reverse complement strand
TCTCCGCGCCCTCGGCGGTGAAATTATTCTGAACTTGCGTAAGTCCTATCCTATAAAGAAAAATCAGCGTAAATCCGTTAAATCAGTAAAATCCGCGTTCTATTCTTCAAAAGTGTCAGATGGCTAGATGAACAGCCAGTTTTTTCAAATCCAAAGGTATTCCCGCGACCAAAAACAAAACCTTGTCCGCCCACGCCGCGAGGCGTTGGTTAGCGCGCCCCAACGTGTCGCGGTAGACGCGACCCAACGGATATGGCGGCACCAATCCCATCCCGACCTCGTTCGACACGATAATCATAGTCGCGGCGTGTTCCTCATAATAACGATATAACGCTTCCACCTCCGCCGACACGCGTTCCTCTGCTACGGCTTCGGCTTGGTCGCCCGATAGGATCACATTCGAGACAAGCATAGTTAGACAATCCAGTAATATCACCGGCGCGTCGCTGGCGGCAGCGTGCAGCGCGCTGGCGACGTTCAGTGGCGCTTCGACCGTCTCCCACGAGTCGGGACGGCTGGCGCGGTGCGCCACGATACGCTCTTGCATCTCATCATCACCCGCCTGCGCGGTGGCGACGTACAGCACACGGTCGCTCAGTTGCCCCGCAAGTTCTTGCGCGTAGCTGCTTTTGCCGCTGCGCGCCCCGCCTAAAATCAGTATAAGTTCTTTGTCCATTTTTTCACTAAGTCCCATGAGGTTTCAAAATCTCTCAGGCTAAATACCTCTAACGTTATCACCCCGCGAAAGTCCTGCCGCGCGATTTCGGCAAAAGTGCACTGTAGTTCATCCACCGCGACATGCGCGAGCGATGCATGGTCGCGCACACGCTCGTTGACGCCGTGCAGGTGAATGATGCGCGTACGCGGTAGGTACATTCGTAGGCTATTCACCGCATCTAAACGTTTGAGCCATAAGTGCCCAATATCGAGACACAGACTGACCGGCAGACGTTCTAATGTCTTCAGCATTGTATCTTGGGGATAGCTCTCCAGATTTTCCGCGCACAACAACGCGGGGTTGCCCGCCGCGTTTATCAACGGTTCGAGCGAACGTGCACAGCCATCGCGCCATTTTTCCCAAGCCGCTTCTGTGTCCCGCGCGGTCGGCTCGCTGGCATCGAGGTGTATGACGTAACCTATAGGATTAAGCTCTCGCGTCATGTCAATGACGCGGCGCATCTTTTCGGCTATAGGGTGATATTCGCGACCGTAAGTGGGAAGCAAGTCGAACGGCAGGTGTACGGTGTAAGTCAAATTGTGCAGCGCGGCGATTTCGCCTAATCGCGCCACTGTTGCCGCGTCGGGCAGGTTACTGAACCCCTCTACGTCGAACAGCACAAGCTCAATGTCGTCCACCAAATACGCCAATTGCTCCGCGTTGGATACGAGGTCGTCGGGGTAGATATATGAAGTTGTGCCTAAGCGGAAAGGATATTCTGCCATGCGGGAATTACCATACAGGAAACTAAAAGTATCAATGTCTCGCCGGTCTCGCCCAACGCGCCGTACACGTCGCCCGTCAATCCCGGAATTCGTGTCATCACCCACCGCGCCGCGATGATGACGTATATCCACATCATAAATGTCAACATCAGCCCTGCAAGAGGGTGAATGAGCAACACCGCGCCGAGCATCGTCAGAGTGGCGATGATTAACTCACGCCGTCCGACGTAATCTTTGAACATCTTGCCCAAGCTCTCTTGCTGGCGCGCGTAGGGATAAACCACCGTCGCGTAGACCATCGCCCACCGCGCCAACACCGGCGCGAGCAACAAGATTTGCCACCGCGTCCCCCGCGGTAAAGCGAATATCGCTGACCATTTGGTTATCAGCAGTGCCGCGCCGCCGATGACGGCGTACGCGCCGACTCGCGTATCTTTCAAAATGCTCAAGCGCGTCTCCGGTGGCTTAGCCACGAAAAGCCCATCGCAGCAATCCAAAAAGCCGTCGAGATGCAAGCCGCCGGTGATGATGACCCATGTTGCCAGTACGAGCGCGGCGCGGGGCGCGGGCAGAAAAACTAATTTGGTCAGTGCGTCCGTCGCGGCGATGATGCCGCCGATGAGGATGCCTACCAACGGGAAAAAACGCATTGCCCGCGCCATGCTCTCGGTGCTCAATTCTACATGTGGCGTGGGCAATCGGGTTAGAAATATCAACGCGGCGAAAAAATCGTTCATGTTATTTACGAATCTATAATCGCGACGTTGGCAGCGGGCACCCACCCGCTTTGTCCGGCGCGATTAGTACACCAAATCCAATCGCTCTCTTCTTCGCCCATCACTAATTCCTCGCCGACGCTGACCGACAGTTCGACCGCGTTGTAATCGCGCTGCATTACCCCCTTGTCTCCTCTACGTTCCACAAAATTGCCGGGCACCCATCTACTCTCGCCGTTTTGAGTGGTACACCAAATCCAACCGCGCCATTCACATTCCCGGTCCTCGACGCGTAACTCCTCTC
>CAZSIG010000692.1:0-2465 GCA_964606195.1 uncultured Anaerolineales bacterium | reverse complement strand
GGAAAATCTGCGTTCCATTAGCTACGCGCCAACAAATCGATATAAACTCTAATAAAAATTGCGCTCGAATAGTCAATAGACATGTTCTTAGATAAAGTTTTGAACCGGTAAGCATTTTTATAGGACGCAGATTAACAAAGATTTTCAGGATTTAAGCTGTTTATCCGCGTGAATCTGCGAAAATCCGCGTCCTATTTCTTGTCCAGCTTGTTAGGGAGCAACTCTAATTAGGAGAAATCAGATGACCAATTCTCGTTTCGCCGTTTACCTGATTCCCCCCTACGAAATCGCCCGCGCCGTAGCGGAAGTTCACTATATGTTGCGTAAGCAATTCGGCTTCAGCGCGGCGGATGGATTCGCGGTACACGCGACTATCAAGGGCTTTTTCAAGAAAACCGAGGGGCCGCTCGACCCGCTCATCGCGCGATTGGACGCGGTTTTCGCCACGCAGGAACCCCTCGCGGTGCATTTCAATGGCTTTCACCGCGATGCAGTGGGGATAGGGCTGGACATCTCGCGCATTGGAGACGAACCTAATCGCGAACTGGTAGCGTTTCGCGAACGCGTGGTGGACGCGGTGCGCCCCTTCATCGCCCCCGATTGCGATTTCGCCGCGCACGATTTAGGCAGACCGTTCAAGGCACACATCACGCTGGCTTTTCGCGATATTCCCCCCGCTATGCAAGACGAAGTTATAACCTATCTGCGCGCCGCGCCGTTGCCTACCGAACCGTTCGTCGCGAATACATTTCACTTTCTGGAATTTTTCAGCGCGAATTGGGCAGAAGCTTGGGAGCAGACACTAACTTGGCGGCTGATAAAATCTTGGAGAATTAACTGAATGAAAAATATCGGCATTATTCACTACGCGGTCGGGGGAACTGATGGGGTCTCTTTAGAGATTGACAAATGGCAACAGGTGCTGGGCGAGATGGGATACCATACGCATCTCTGCGCGGGCAACTTGGGCGCGCTCGACGGCACCCTGATCGAGGAACTGTATCATCATCACCCTGATATCGAACGGCTCAATCATAACACGTTCATCGAACTGCGCGATTATCCCGACGAAGCAACGTACAAAGCAGAATTATACCGCTTCGTCGAAGTCTTGGAGCGCAAACTGCGCGGTTTTATCACCGAGAAAAAGATAGACCTCCTCATCGCGCACAACGTCTGGTCGAACTCGTGCAGCCCGCCGGTGAGCATCGCGCTGGCGCGAGTCGTGCGCGATATGTGGCTTCCCACTCTGGCGCACCACCACGACTTCTACTGGGAGCGCATCGACGGCGTAGCCCTCACTTGCGCGACCGCGGTCGAGTTGACGGAGAAGTACATGCCCCCGCGTGACCCGATGATAAAGCACATCGTCATCAACAGCCCGGCACAGCGGGAACTGTTAGAGCGCAAAGGCGTTGAGGCGACGGTCGTGCCCAATTTCTTCGATTTCACCGGCGCGGGGTGGCAGCCCGACGATTACAATCGCGATTTTCGCGCGCACATAGGGCTGCGCGATAACGACGTGATGATATTGCAAGCCACACGCATCGTGCCGAAAAAGGGCATCGAACTCGCGGTCGATTTCGTCACGGCATTGAACAGCCCCGCTCGCCGCGCACAGTTGCAGGAACGCGGTCTGTACGATGGGCGCGCATTCAACGAGGGCAGCCGCATCATGCTGGTGCTGCCCGGCATCACACGAGATGAGGTGACGGGGCAGTATATCCAGCGCCTTCGGCGCAAAATCGCGCGCGCGGGTGTGGACGCCCTGTTCATCGAGGATATTGTAGATGGACACCGGCATACTCGCGATGAGAAGAAAATCTACTCGTTGTGGGATACTTACGTCTACGCGGATTTTGTCACCTATCCCAGCCTGTGGGAAGGGTGGGGCAACCAACTTTTGGAGGCTTTACGCGCTAAGCTGCCCATAATGCTATTCGAGTATCCGGTCTACCGCGCCGACATCGCGGACAAGGATTTGCGCGTCGTCTCACTTGGCTCCGAAATCGTGGGACGCGATGATCTGGGATTGGTGCAAGTCGCCCCGCGCATCATCGAAGCCGCCGCCGACCGCGCGGTAACCTTGCTGACCGACGCGCGGTTGCACCGCGAGACTGTCGAGCATAATTTCCGCGTTGCCCGCAGTCATTATTCGCTGGAGGCATTGCACGAATACGCGCTGCTGGCTGTAGAGGGGACACTGATTTCCACTGATCTTCACTGATTTGGCTGTCTTTATAGAAAAAAAGGCTCTACGCGGATTTGTGGGGTAGGGCAGGTTTCCATACCTGCCGTTGGGGGGGCTAATGATCTAGAACGGCGGCTAAGAAAGCCGCCCTACGGCGGCATTACGCACCGCGTGGTAGCGCGACTTATCATATCTCCCCCACAAATCTGCGTTGCCCCAAAAAAAATCAGTGTTCATCAATGTGAATCTGCGTCCAATACAAAAAGGAGATAAA
>CAZSIG010000691.1:0-2473 GCA_964606195.1 uncultured Anaerolineales bacterium | reverse complement strand
AAGTTCGGTAATCAACTTTTTAACAGTGCAAGACATGATTGTTACCGCGCAAATAAAATATCAGAGGGAGGTGCAAAATGTTTATAGTTCACGTACATGTGCATGTTAAACCGGAATCTGTCGAGGCGTTTCGCGCCGCGACCATTGAGAACGCCCGCAGCAGCGTACAAGAGCCGGGCATCGCGCGATTCGATGTCGTACAACAAAAAGATGATCCGACGCGGTTTGTGCTGGTGGAGGTCTATCGCACACCAGATGATCCCGCAAAACATAAAGAGACCGCGCATTATCAAAAATGGCGCGATACCGTCGCGGAGATGATGGCGGAACCGCGCCACAGCGTAAAATACGACAATGTCTCTCCGAATGACGAGGGATGGGGGTAGGAGATGCGTTTTGAGTTTGCTACAGCTACGCGAATTATCTTCGGCGCGGGCGCGCTGCAAGAAGTTGGCGAGATCGCGGCGGAGATGGGCAGCCGTGCCCTGATTGTGACCGGGCGCACTGTCAGCCGCGCCGTACCACTGCTCGACCTGCTTATCTCGCACGGAGTTAGCGCGACCACCTTCACCGCGATCGATAACGAGGTTGATAATACCACTAATACATACACTGAACCAACTACTGACCGCGTTCTGGCAGGAGTGAATTTCGCACAAGAGGAAGAGTGTGACATGGTCATCGGGTTTGGCGGGGGCACTGCGCTGGATACTGGCAAGGCTGTCGCCGCGCTGCTGACCAACGGCGGCGAACCGCTCGACTATTTGGAGGTCATCGGGCGCGGTCAGCCGGTGACCAAACTCGCCGCGCCGTATATTGCCATTCCCACAACCGCTGGAACCGGCACAGAAGTGACGAAAAACGCGGTGCTTGCCTCGCCGCAACACCGCATCAAGGTCAGCCTACGCAGCCCGCTGATCCTGCCGCGCCTGGCGGTGGTCGACCCCGAACTGACCTACACGATGCCGCCGCAAATCACCGCGACTACCGGCTTAGATGCTTTTACGCAGGTATTAGAGCCGTTCATATCGCATAAAGCGAATCCAGTAACTGATGGATTTTGCCGCGAGGGGATGTGTCGCGTCGCGCGCTCGCTGCGCCGCGCCTACGAAAATGGCAGTGACGCGAAAGCGCGTGAGGATATGGCGTTGGCAAGTCTGCTCGGCGGGCTGGCGCTGGCTAACGCGAAACTAGGCGCGGTGCATGGTTTCGCTGGAGCGTTCGGCGGCATGTTTCACGCCCCGCACGGCGCGGTCTGCGCCGCATTGCTGCCACACGTCATGGTCGTCAACGTGCGCGTCTTGCAGGAACGAATGCCCGCCAGCCAAGCCCTGCGCCGCTACGACGAGATAGCCCAAATTTTGACCGGAGATGATTCGGCAACCGCCGCCGACGCGGTCAAGTGGATAGAAAATTTGTGTAACGCGCTGAATGTCCCCGCGTTGAGCACTCACGGTTTCACCGCCGCGGATATTCCCACCCTGATTGAAAAATCGAGCAAGTCGAGCAGTATGAAGGGGAACCCGATTCAACTCACCCCCGCGGAGTTAGAGGAGATCCTCACGCGGGCGATGTGAGGAAAGCAAAAGACCTCATAGGTTTAGATAACCTATGAGGTCTTTTTTATTTGCAGCGTAAGCACAGGCAACTAAACGCACGCGGTGCGCTGTTCCATTAACTATTCTCCAACAACGCCGCGGCTGCCGCATCCACTATCCACACAAGTTCGCCCATCACCGGATTTACTAACTGCGCGGGATAGCGTAGCTTTTCACCCTCCAACACGTTTCGCAATATCTCCGCCTTCCCGGCGCCGCTGACCAAGAAAAACACGTTGCGCGCCGCGTTGATGGCAGACAGCGTGAGGGTGATACGATGCGCGGGACGACCTTCGTATTCGGCGATTGCGGAAGCGACCGCGCGCGCCACATCGTGCAGAGTGTCAGAGTTGGGGAAGATCGACGCGGTGTGCCCATCCTTGCCCAAGCCCAATAAAACCAAATCGAAACGAGGTATGATCGAACCGAAAAAGGCGCGCAGTTCATCGTCATACATACGCGCAGCCACATCAGGCTCGAACTCGCCGCGCATACGATGAATATTCTTCTTGGGAATCGGCACGCGGTCGAGTAAAGTCTCGCGGGCAAGATAATAATTACTGCCGGAATCATCGGGGGGAACGCACCGCTCATCACCCCAGAAAACGTGTACTCGCGCCCATGCAATCTGTTCTTTGAAAGGCGCGACAGCCAACTTCTCATATAGACCGCGCGGCGTTCCCCCGCCAGAAAGTGCGACACTGAACGGGTCGCGTTCCTGCGCCAGCGCGACGAACTTTTTCGCGGCGATCTGGCTAATCCCCTCTAAATCCGGCAAAACGATAATCTCTTTGTTCTCCTTTACCTGCATTATCGCGCTCCCATTTATTGAGACACAGTTTTTCACTGATTTGGCAACATTTATAACCAAAATC
>CAZSIG010000690.1:0-2473 GCA_964606195.1 uncultured Anaerolineales bacterium | reverse complement strand
TACGAATTTATGCAATCTACAAATCTGAGTTTCTTCATAGCTTTTCTCGCGGGGTTACTTTCGTTCGCGTCACCTTGTGTGCTGCCCCTCGTTCCCGCGTATATCGGACATCTTAGTTCGTCCGCCACCTCCGCCGAGAGCAATCGCGTAACCACGTTTCTGCACGCGGTCAGCTTTGTCGTTGGTTTCTCGATTATCTTCATCTTGCTGTGGGCTTCGGTGGGCGTATTGAGCCAAGTATTGGTGAACTATCTCGGTATTCTGCGCAAGGTCGCGGGATTAGTGCTGATACTTTTTGGGTTACACACGATAGGACTACTCAAAATAGACGCGCTATATTACGAAAAGCGCGTGCAGTTCAGAGGAAACCAGCGCTGGGGCTATTTGTCATCGGTGCTCACCGGCATGTTCTTCGCCGCGGGGTGGTCCCCCTGTATAGGGCCTATCCTGTCAGGAATTTTAGCACTTTCGTTGGGCACTGATGCAACGCGAGGTACAATTCTTCTGTTAGGTTACACTCTGGGCTTGGGAATCCCCTTTTTGCTCGTCGGTGCCGCGCTCAGTTCCGCCGCGAATTTTCTGCGACGGCTCAATCGTTCTATGCACAAAACGTTCACCATCGCGGGGCGAAAGTATGCCTTCAATGCGGTGGAGCTGGTCAGCGGGCTGTTGTTAGTAATTATGGGCGTGTTGATATTCTTCGACGCGCTGGAGATACTTTCGCAGTATAGTTCGTTTTTTAATCTGGGATAAAATGGCTCTTTTGATTTCGCGGGACACAAGGAAGAATTCGCCACCAATTGCGCGAATTTTCACTAATTTTCTGCTTTTTTGTGCCAATTAGTGACAACAGAAAAAACCGCGTGTTAAGCTGCCCCACGAATTCCCAAAAAATCAGTGTGAATCTGTGTCCAATATTAATAGGCCTTACGCAGCTTCGGGGTATTTTTACCGCCGAGTACGCGGAGAACGCAGAGTTTTTGCGGTAATTTGTACCATCTGAAAAATATGACCTTAAATGATAGCGTATGACCGCGTATGACGGTGGCAAAATTATTCCTTTGAGAAAACTCCGCGTCCTCGGCGCCCTCTGCGGTGAAATTATTGTGAATTTGTGTAAGTCCTAATTAAATTAGCTGCTTGATCAGAATAAAATGTGAGAGAATATGAAATGATGAACAAACAATTGCGCGTGGCAATCATCGGCTGCGGGAGAATCAGCGACCTGCACGCGCGGGGCTACGAGGAATTGGATACGGCGCGCATCACTGTCGCGTGCGATGCGAATAAAAAGCGCGCGGAGGAGCAGGCGCATAAATGGGGCGCGGCGCGCGTTTACACCGACTATCAACAAGTGCTCGCTGATACCGAAGTCGATGTGGTGGAGATTCTGCTGCCCCATCACCTTCACGCCCGCGTCGCGATTGAAGCTCTAGCTGCCGCAAAGCATGTCTCGCTGCAAAAGCCGATGTGCACGACGCTCGCTGAAGCGGACGAGATAGTGCGCGCGGTGCGACAGGCACGCGGGCGCTTTCGCCTTTACGAGAATTTCATCTTCTACCCCCCATACCAAAAAGCTAAAGAGCTAATCGCGGCGGGTGAAATCGGCAAATTACAGATGATTTGCCTACACGTGGTACAAGGTTCCGAAGAGGCATCGTGGGAGGTGCCCTTGACTTCGCAGATTTGGCGATTTCAGGAAAATAAGAGCGGTGGTGGACCGCTCACTTTCGACGATGGATTTCATAAGTTCTCTCTCGCGTGGGATTTCATGGGCGCGGTCGAAGAGGTACGGGCATGGATTGACAAGTCCCCCGCGATGAAGGGGCCTATTCCCGTGCCCGGCTTCAATCTCGATGCGCCCGCGACGATTATGTGGCAACATGCCGCTAGACGCCGCTATGGAATGATGGACGTAAGCTACGCGTCGAAGATGCGCGTAGAATCAGAATACTATGCCATCGACGAGCGCGTGGAAATCGTGGGTAGCGCGGGAATCATCTGGATTAACCGCTGTACGGCGCGCACGGTAGACCGCCCGGCTGTGGAGATGTTTTGTAAAGGTGAAACGTTCACCTACGACGATATGCCTCAAGGCTGGGAACAAGGGTTCATCAACTGCACGCGACATTTTATCGCGGCGATTCGTAACAATAGTGAAGTGCGCCTCTCCGCCACACGCGGTAGGGATTTGATGCGTTTTGCGCTGGCGGTCAAAAAATCTGCAGAGCGAGACGGCGCGGCGGTTTGTTTGAGTGATATGTAGCGGACTGAAAACATCACCGCTTTAACCACTAAGGGCACTAAGTTTTTCTGTTAATAATGCTCATACGCGGTCAAACACGATCATTCAAAGTAAGAATAGCCTTGGTGTACTTCGAGTCCTTTGTGGTTGAATAGTCGCCATTTTAACTATCATAGGACTTACGCAAAATCGCACTATAACTAACCGCCGAGAGCGTCCCCGTCCGGG
>CAZSIG010000689.1:0-2477 GCA_964606195.1 uncultured Anaerolineales bacterium | reverse complement strand
TGGTAGTCGGTCAATGATGGATACTCGCGAAAGGCGACAATCGCCGCGTTCAGCGCCAACTCAGATCGTTCCATGCTGAGCGCGACATCGCGCAGCCAGGTAGCCAACTGCACGCGCGGTGGGTGTAGGCTCAAACCATGCTCCGCGATTCGCAGTGCCGCGTCGAATTCCTCGCGCTCCCGCAGCGACTTTGCCAGTGCTAACGCTTCATTGGCGGTCGCCAGATATCTTAGTCCGTACTCCACGACCTCCGCGATGCGACCCAATCGCGCCAACATGGTGACGTAGCGCGTCGTTTGCCCCTCCGCTTCTGCTAGATTGAGGTATTCCGCGTAGCGTTCTTGTCGCTCTAACACGTTCAGTCGCGCCGTTGCCAAGTCATCAGCATACCAAGGCGCTTCGTCCTCCCACGCGCCCTTCTCCGTTATCTCTCCCCGCATGGCGCGTTGCAACGGTGGATAGTCCCATCCCTGTTCCACCGCCGCCGCGACCATCGCGAAATCCTCGATACCGTAGTCTGATTGTTCTTTACGCCACCGCGTTATCTTCTCGAACCACTCGCGCCGCTCATCGCGCGTTAACTCCGCGCTCAAAATCGCCTCTGCCCATAGCTCCGCCAAATCGTAGAAAAATCCGCCGGTTTCGCCGGAAGAGCCATCCAGATACATCCAATCTTTGGTATACTCATCGGTGATCGCCTCCAGAATAATCATCGCGGTGTGCCCGTCGCCCGCTTCGACGAAATCGCGCACCTGGTCGAGCATCTGACGCAACGAGTCTATAATTTCCCCTTCGCGCCAGTATGCCTCCGAACTGCTCATATAATCTACGCTGTGCAGGGTGTAATGCACCTGGCGGCGAAACGCTTCGGGGTTTATTGAAGTGCGACGGTGGCGCGGCGCGGCTTCATCTTCCGGCATAGTCGCCGCGCTGACGATTTGCACCTGACTCTCTATCGCATCCATCAGTTTGGGGTGATGCTTGACCAGATTGAGCAGGACAGTTTGCAATTGTTCGCGGTTCAGGTCAGCCAATAGCGCTTCGAGAGTAGGGCGTTCCTCGATTTCTGCTGATTCGTGGCAATAGGTCAGCAAGACCGCGACGATGTGTTTACAGTAGCCGCCCCAGTCATAGGGACAGGTACAGTAGGCACTCGCGATGCCGCCCGCGTCGAGGTCGACAGTCACGCGATATGGTTCGTATTGGCTCCCCTCGACCTCCGCCTCGATTTGTTCCCCGCGGCGCGCCAGTGAGATGACCGCGCCGCTATCGTAATAATCTTTACCGCGCCAGAACGACTTGTCCGTCGCGTATTGGCGAATGGTTGCTTCGGTTATTTTAGGAGTGGTCATGGTTTACTCTCCTCGCATAATTTGTGGTGTTTGTCGTGTTACTGAAACATCACAGTCTCTTCATACATACTACCGGCTCCCGCGCCAACATCGTGCGCAAAATGGCGAAATCGGGTAAATCCAGCACTTGCGCGATACTCGCGTCAATCTCCGCGCGCACCGCGTCGGTAGCCATTTCGGGGAACGGCTGCAAAGTCTCGTGGCAGACGCGGTCATAAGTATTCGCGAGCGCGGTGAGTTGGTCAGGGGATAGCGTGGTCAAATCGAGCATGGGTAATTCCTGTAACGCGGATTTTTTGAATTTTACCCATGCTCCTTCCGTTTCTACTCTATTGACGAGGAATAAGAACAAGCCTAATGACGAGTTTTGCCATAGCACCAACGATTTATCGCGTTGCTCACTCGCGAATTCATCATTGAAAGAAAAAGTCCACCATACATTAGAAAGGACATTTTGAGAAAGTTTGATGGCAATGAGCTTTTGAGTATTTATGCGGGAGACGGCGGGTATGAGCACTTCACCCGCGAGAGGCCATAAATGCTCTACCTTACGCAAAGGGCGCCCCTTCTTCGCTTTGGGCAATGGTGAGAGATAGTCATTTGGTTTTTGGGCAAG
The DNA here is from genome assembly GCA_964606195.1 of uncultured Anaerolineales bacterium. GTDB lineage: Bacteria > Chloroflexota > Anaerolineae > CAZSIG01 > CAZSIG01 > CAZSIG01. The sequence goes on along the minus strand of CAZSIG010000689.1, from coordinate 509 downwards.
GGTATACATTTGTTGCGCATTGTGTCCCCAAAACGCGGGGTAAGCGGTAACAGAGGTGCTGCGTTTGAACCCATCATGAATATCGCGTCCATCTGGCCCCAATGTCCCCAATTCCCCCAACGGGCGCAGCGGAATCTCCGCGACCTTGCCGTAGCCGGGCAGCCAAAGCGTGCCCGCCGCGAGGTGATATGCAACGCGCACCAAATCGGCTTGCGCGAAGGCGCAGGGCAAAATCCAGTTCGTTTGCTCTCGCAACGTGTCCCACGGCAGCGCGATCGCCTCCGCGATTTTGCGCTCCCCGACGGTAATCTCCAGCGCGCCCTGCCCGCATTCTACATCGGGCACGCCGTTGTTCGTCAGCGCCTGCGCCACCGCGAGGGTATCGAACGTGGTGGTTGGATTGCGCCAGAAGTTTACCGCGACCGTGCGCGGTCTGACCTCGTAATCTACCCTGTCCTCACCGATTTCATCTGGTTCAAATTTCGGCAGTTCGGACTCGGTGATTTTTT
>CAZSIG010000688.1:0-2490 GCA_964606195.1 uncultured Anaerolineales bacterium | reverse complement strand
AGGTTCGCCCCTACTTGCGTCTAAATCCCAAAATCATTCGCGCCACTCTCCTCTTCACTCGGCGTGAGCACTCCAATGTTCGCGGTCGCGCCAGCGGTTATCTCGCCGCGCGCGCGGTCCATGTAGGTCTGGGCGCGGTCTATCTCGCCGGACAAGGTATTCACCGTCTCTTTCATGTTATCCAGCGCGGAGAGCTTATACTCATCAATCATGTCCAATGTGTCGTAGATGTTGTTAAACGCGGTTTGCAGCTTCTCTATACTGACCGTCGCGCTCGCGGCTTGTTCGTGAATCTCGGCGGATTGCTGTTTAAGCATCGCGGAGGTGGACTCGATGACGTTGCTCGTCGTGGTATTCAGGGCGTTGATTTGGTCGAGCACGAGTTTCTGGTTCGCCAGCGCCTGCGCAACGATGACCGCGGTGCGCAGCGCGGAGATGGTCGTCGTGGTGGCGCGGTCTACACCTTTAATCAACTCCAGGTTATTCTTGCGCACCATGTCGAGCGCGAGATACCCCTGAATGCTGACCGCGAGCTGCGTGAGCAAGTCTTGCACCTTCTGCCGCACGTAGAACAGCAATTCCTCTTTGACGACGCGCGCCTTTTCCGGCGAGGATACCTCTAATTCAGCCACACGTGCCTCAATCGCCGCGTCGATCTGCTTCCCTACATAGATGTACTTCTGCAACTTCTGCATCGTTTCCCACAGAACGACCTTTTCCTGCTCGATCGCCGCGGTATCTTTTTGCAGCGTGTCTTGCCCCTCGTACAGGTTATTCAAAATCTGGTCAATCTGCTTCTGCGCGGATTGGTATTTCATAAAATACTGCCGAATGGGGCTGACGAACATCTTGCCCACGATCGGAATCTTCTGCAGGTTGCTGGGCGCGAGCAAGTCGCCTTGATTCGCGGGGTTGAGGTCTTCAACCGTCGTGCGCAAGTCGAGCAACGACCGCGAAATAGGCGAATTACCATCGAACACCGCCCCTTCCATCGCGTTCATAGGCCGTTCCAACATCCTGTTGGAGACATTCGCCGCGGCGCGTATCTCTTTATTCCCCATGTTGTGAATCGCGGTGATTTTCTCCTCGAAGGGCGCGCTATGTACCTCACTACTCAATACGATTTCCACGAACTCTCCTGCTTTCGCGTCCAGAACCGCTTTGGTTTGGTCATCGAGCGGCACCATCCCTGTAGCTTTCTCCTTAGGGACAACCGCGACCGGTTTCGGTGCTTCAAGTGCTTCTGGGGGCGCAAGTACCATATCTTCTGCCATTTCTTAATCTCCTTTCCAAATCACGTTTTACTAATTACTCATACTTCTGTTCGATAAGCTGAATCATCCCCTCCAGCATCTCATAGCTGGGCGGGTCAATCACGTTCACCAGATTATCAGGCACTGCTATCTGGTGCTTCTGCGCGAAATCCCTAAACGCCTGCACATCTTTGGTGCGGAACCCATGTTCCACTGCCAACTGCTGTAACGCGGTATCGTTTTGCAATAATTCACCAAGTCCTTTACCATCTTCGCTCGTAGGCACGAGTATATGCTTAGAATAAATCGTCGGCGCGGGATACATCAATACCATATCCGACGTGATACCACCTTCCGCGGCAGCGTAGACGAACTGTGCCTCGTAAATCATCACCAGCGGCGCCTTGCCCATCCCCATCGTCAAGTAGTCATCGAACGGCGCCTTCGAGGAGCCAGCCTGAAACCCCTGCTTCAAAAAGAGTTCTTCCATCAAGGGCATGACCGCGCGCATATTCGCGTCGCTCTGCACAACGTTATTGCCGTTCGCGACGTAGCTGGCAAGCGACAAATACATCGCCGCGGAGTTCGATTTTCGCACATCGGTCGAGGAGACTAGGACGCTCTTGTTCACCGCGTAGGCGTCGTTGCTCTCCAGGTCTTGCCACCGCGTATCCGCCTCGACCAATTCTAACATCTTAGCCATATCGAGTGTGTAATACTCGCCCTGGTCAGTCGCGATACCATTGGCTTCGAGCACCTGCGCAATCGGCTTCCACGACGCGATAGCCATCGGCGTGAAAAAGACATCGTAAGATGACTTGGTGTCCTGTTCATCACTGATTTTCTTCGCCGCGGGCACGCCGGACGGAAACGCGAAATCGTACTGACTGAGGTCATAACTGGTCGCAATCTCTCGCGACCCCGCCTTTTCCACATTTACCTCGAAGCCCCCCTTTTTCAATGCCTCTATAACCTCCTCGTTGTTGAAATAAGGTAACTTCTCGGAGCCGACCAGACCGCGCACCTCGACGGCGCGTATTCCTCCTATCTGCTGTCCCACCACAAAAACTATCGCGCCGATCACTCCAATTACGAGTATTACAAGCAACAACGGACCGACTATTTTTTTCATAAACACCTCCTACGTAGGGGCAAACCTGCGTGTTTGCCCGCTATATACAGGGCGAACACATAGGTTCGCCCCTACAATCGCGGTTACATAGCGCAATTCCCATTG
>CAZSIG010000687.1:0-2493 GCA_964606195.1 uncultured Anaerolineales bacterium | reverse complement strand
TTATCCCTATAACGCCGCTCGATGGCGCAATCGGGAACGCGCCCTGAGTTACGCGTACCGCTCATTCCAGCTACGGCAAATCCGCGAACGCGGATTGCGGCGCGTAGGCAACCCCTACCAGGCTCGGCCCCGTATGCGCGCCCAGCACCGGCGCGATGGGCGAGACCGGCAGCCAGGTGCAATCGAAAAGCCGCGCCAATCTCTCGCGCAACATCGTCGCGCCGTCGGGATTAGCGGCGTGCATGATTTGGACGCGCAACGCGCTGCCCGGCGCGTATTGCTTCGCGATAGTATCGGCTATCTTGCGAATCGCGCCCTTCAAGGCGCGCGCCTGCCCGCGCTGCACATAAGTTCCCCCCTCTTTCTCCACGCCAATCAGCGGTTTGATGTTCAACAACGCGGCGATCAACCCCTTCAAATGGCTGATGCGCCCGCCATGAATCAGATATTTCAGTTCATCCAGCGTATAGATGGTATCGGTAGCCGCGCTGACGCGGGCTAATAATTGCAAGATGCGTTCCTTGCCCCACCCCGCGCGCGCCGCCCGCGCCGCCGCCTCGACCTGCCAGCCCTCCGCGCCGGATAGCGTCTTGGTATCCACGATGGTGACTTGCGCCTCCGGTACCATCTCCGCGCCTAGTCTGGCGGCGTTGACCGTGCCGCTGAGTCCCGACGAAATATGAACCGACATAATCTCCGCGTCGGTGGCTGCCAACTGCCGGTAGACCTCGGCGAAATCCCCGGCGGAAGGCTGCGCGGTGGTGGGCAAGCTCTCAGTTGCTGCTAATAATTTATAGAACTCCGCGGGTTGAATGTCCACCCCGCTGCGATAGGAAACGCCATCAAGGGTGATGGTGAGCGGGACGAGATGAATGTCCAAATCAGCCATCTGTTCCGCGGCTAAGTCCATACCGGTATCACTTACAATTTGCATATTTTACTCCTTTCATCTTTAATCTCTTGACGTGCACCCTTGCCACCACTTACGCAACTTCGGTGTATTTTTTACCGCCGAGCACGCGGAGAGCGCAGAGTTTTCTGATTAGGTTTTTAGCGCGCCGCGGATATAACTTGTAGTGAATATTTATGACCGTGTATGACAGGCATAAAAATCTTTCACGATATTCTCCGCGTTCTCTGCGTCTCTGCGATAAAATAATTCTTTCTGCGTAAGTCCTACCTAATTAATTACCTGCCGGTCGCCGTACTGTTTGCGGTAATACTCCGCGAATTCGCCCGATTTGATTTTGCGCCACCACCACTCGTTATTGACATACCACGCTACGGTGTCGCGCAGCGCGGTCTCGAAGGTGTGCTGGGACTGCCACCCCAACGCCCGCAGCTTGCTGCAATCCATCGCGTAACGGCGGTCGTGCCCGGCGCGGTCGGCGACATGTTGCATCAAGCTCTCCGGCTTGTCCAGCAGTTTGAGCAGCAGTTTCGCCATCTCGATGTTGGGCGTCTCTACCTCGGTCCCGACGTTGTAAACTTCACCCAGTTCCCCCGCGTGCAGCACCAAATCAATCGCCTCGCAGTGGTCTAGCACGTATTGGTAATCGCGCACCTGCAACCCGTCGCCGTAAATCGGAATCGGCTGGTCATCGATCAGATTGGTTGTGAAAAGCGGCACAACCTTTTCGGGATATTGATAGGGACCGATGTTATTCGCCCCGCGCGTTATCGTGACCGGCAAGCCGTAGGTGACGTGATAGGCGTGAACCAGCAAATCCGCGCCCGCTTTGCTCGCCGCGTAGGGGCTGCGCGGTTTGAGCGGATAGTTCTCGTCCGTCCTACCCTCCGGAATATAGCCGTACACCTCGTCGGTGCTGATTTGGTGATAGCGCGCGATTTCCATCTCCCGCGCCGCCTCCAATAAAGTGTAAGTCCCGACTACGTCAGTTTTGATGAACGCGTCGGGTTCCATGATGGAGCGATCGACGTGCGTATCTGCCGCGAAATTCACAATCGTGTCGATGGCATGTTCGTTCATCGTGCGGCGCACCAATTCCGCGTCGGCGATGTCCCCTTGCACGAAGGCGTACCGCGCATCGGTCGCGACATCGCGTAGGTTGTCCAGGTTGCCCGCGTAGGTGAGTTTGTCATACACTATGATGTTGTAATTGGGATATTTATCGAGCATATAGCGCGTAAAATTGCTGCCGATGAACCCCGCGCCGCCCGTCACTAACAGATTTTTCATTTTTTTGTCCTCCTGTCGCACCGGTTCAGTTGATTTTAATTCCGTTCAATAACGCTTCTAGCCCTCGTCCGCGAGGATGGTAAGACTAGCACGGACGCCCCCGCGAACGGGGGCTTGGAGCAGCTTGACGCGGTATCCAATTTGATTGAATCAGTTTTCTCTAACACTCCGTTTGAACTCGTCGCGGTTAATTGTAGCAGAGTTTTTATGCTTTGGCAAAGCTAATCGGCAGGAGATACGCGACATTGAACATTAGGGTAAAATTGTGGTATAATTCAAGTGATGACCGCGTG
>CAZSIG010000686.1:0-2494 GCA_964606195.1 uncultured Anaerolineales bacterium | reverse complement strand
TTTTGCGTAAGTCCTACTAAGAAAAGACGTGGTTAGCAACCTCTTTATGGACGCGGACGCGCGAAGGCGCACTTCTAACACATCACGTTTTACGCTTCACGCTCTCCCAACGTAATTTGTGCGCAGGCAAATATAGAGTTATCATACCAATGAAGAAAGGGAGGCGGTATGGTGTCAAATAATCGGAACGAGCAAACTTCAAATGAGAGAATTGCCATGCGTTTGTTTGTGATGGATGATGGAAGTAATTCCAGAATAGCCATAGATAATCTGGCGCGGTTTTGTCGCAAGCACCTTACGGGACGGTGTGAAATCGAGATTATAAACGTGCTAAAGGACATGGATACCGCGCTGGAATACAATATTCTGGTGACGCCTACGCTGATTGTAGAGACTAAACCCCAACCACTCATAATTTTCGGTAATCTGAGCGATTCAGAGAAGGTATTGGACGTGTTGAGTTTCGTTAAAGAGAGAGTTTAATTTTGACAGATAGTTTATCGCAAATCTGGAACAAACTAACCGCGCCGCAGTCAACTGACCCAGACGAGGCGCGCCGCGAGTATATGACCAAAGTGATATTGGTGATTATCAGCGCGGTGTTTTGGGTATCCGTCCCCCTGATGGGCGGGACGTGGGTGATTGGCGCGGTGCCCGTCGATATGTTGATAGTGGCGGTGCTATTGAGCGCGCTCTTTAGCGGCGGCTGGTGGTTGGCGCACAAAGGACACTGGCGCGTGAGTGGCTACATCGTCCCCTGGCTCCTCTTCGCGCTCGCGGTGCGCGACAGTTATGTCTACGGGGTAGGAGCTACCAATATTATGGAATATACCACCGCCATACTCTTGACCGCCATCTTGCACGGTCCCAGAGAACAGTGGCTCGCGCTATTAGTGAGTATTAGCGCAAGTATGGGCTTTCAATTATTACATCTTCAGCGGCGTACTACAACTTTGGCGGACTTCGGCTATTGGGGAGTGACAGTAGGCTTTTTTTATGTCGTGGTCTTTTTATTATTACGATTTTTCACCGCGCAGTTTCAACAAGCTCTCGACCGCGTGCGCGCCGTCGCCCAAGCGATGACCGAAGAAGTAATCGCGCGGCGGCAGGCGGAGAAAGAGATAAAAGAATATCGCGATCATCTGGAGGATTTGGTAGAACAGCGCACCGCGGAGTTGCGCGACAGCGAAGAGAAATTTCGCGAGTTGGCGGAGAATTTGGAAGAGTTGGTAGAGCAGCGCACGCGAGAATTGGAAGAGGAGCGAGCGAATTTAGCGCAGCGCGTCGCAGAGCGAACTTCCGAACTGCGCACGGCTAACGCGGAGCTGGCGCGCGCGGCGCGGCTCAAAGATGAATTCATGGCTAACATGAGCCACGAGTTGCGCACGCCCCTCAACGCGGTTTTAGGCATGGCGGAGGCACTGCAAGAACAATTTATGGGGCCGCTCAACGAAGCGCAACTTAAATCTGTGCGCGCGGTGGAGGAGAGCGGGCGGCATCTGCTATCGCTAATTAACGATATTCTCGATTTGTCCAAGATAGAGGCGGGAAAGCTAGAACTCTATTTGGAGACGGTCTCCGTGGAGACGATTAGCCAAGCCAGTTTGCAGTTCATCAAACAGATGGCGCACAAGAAGAGAATCAAAATTTCTTTCGATATAGAGCCAAATTTGAAAGATATTCGGGCAGACCAACTTCGCTTGAAACAGATATTAGTCAATCTGTTGACCAACGCGGTCAAATTCACGCCAACAGGAGGGCAGGTTGGTTTGGAAGTTACCGCAGATGTGCAAAATGAAATGATATTGTTCAGTGTGTGGGATACCGGCATCGGTATTTCACAGCGGGATATAGCGCGGTTGTTCCAACCTTTTATGCAGGTTGACAGCAGTTTATCGCGAAAGCATGAGGGTACCGGCTTAGGCTTAGCTCTGGTGGCGCGGTTAGCCAGGCTGCATGGCGGCAACGTCATGGTAGAGAGTGAACGCGAAAAAGGAAGCCGCTTCACGGTCTCGCTGCCCTATAATTTGCCATCATGTGAGAAGGATGAAGTTGACGCGGCGGACGAGGAAGCTACTTCTCCAGCACCAACACCTTGTGACGCCGATGCAACTCCCAATAAGCAAGCTCCGCTGATTATGTTGGCTGAGGATAACGAGACCAACATTCAGACTACGGCTGATTATCTGAGAATCAAGGGTTATCGCGTCGAGGTGGCGCGAGATGGCATTGAAGCAGTAGAGTTGGCGAAGCACATAAACCCTACGTTGATTTTGATGGATATTCAGCTCCCGCGAGTGAATGGGCTGGAAGCGATTCGGCAGTTGCGCGCCGCCGCGGAGACGGAGGCGGTGCCGATTATCGCCTTGACCGCGTTGGCGATGCCCGGCGACCGCGAGAGGTGTCTGGCAGCAGGCGCGGACGATTATTTGAGTAAACCGGTCAGCTTGAAAAAGTTGGTGGCTAAAATGAAAACTTTTGTCGCGGAACAATA
>CAZSIG010000685.1:0-2499 GCA_964606195.1 uncultured Anaerolineales bacterium | reverse complement strand
TCCGTTAAATCAGGAAAATCCGCGTTCCATTCTTCAAAAGTGTCAGGTAGCTAGCTCGTTGATTATTTTTCGCCAACGGGTACTAATCATTTTTACTCTCTACTCATACGCTAATACTTCTCGTATCGTTAACCGCGCCGCGCTGCGTGCTGGTAATACGCTTGCTAACGCGGCTAATATCAGCACGCCGAGCAGCCAGATTACGAAACCGTCATAGGAGAATACGAAATCTAGCGGAACGGTCATAATCGCCGCGCCGATAGCTTGGTCGAGTAACAGGCTGATCGGCAAGGCGAGTAGCGCACCCAACAACCAGCTAACCGCGCCGACCAACATCCCCTCGACGATGACCAATTGCAACACCGCGCCGTCCGCCGCGCCGATGGCGCGCATCACTCCAATTTCGCGTGTACGTTCGAGCACATTCATACTCATCATGCCCATCAAGCCCAGCCCCCCGACCACCGCGATAAGCACCGCCATGATCAACATGAACACGACCATCACGTTAATCTGCGATATTTGTTGCGCGGTTTCCTGTGCCCCTGTAGTCATGTTAGTGACGGTGATGCCTGCCCGCCTGAATTTCGCCTCTAAGATGCGTGCCACCCGTTCTTGCGTCACGCGGTCTTGTGACGCGGTGATGATGCGCAGATTGGATACCTGGTCTGGTTCATTTACCAACTCCGCCAGATATTCGTAGTTGGCATACACAAGCGGGGGCGAGAAGTTGCCTGCCATTTTGTAGATGCCGGCTATCTTCCAATCGTACTCTTTACCTTCAATTTCGAGCACTACTTCGTCCCCCACGCGCAAATCGGGGCGCTCATCTAGCAAATGGTTGCCGATGATCAGCGCGTTCTCGTCCGCCGGTAACAGCCACCGCCCCGCGGTCATCGTTGGCTCGATAAGTTCAGAATCGGCGGGCGGCGCGAAGATGGAGACTTCCACCTCTGTAGTCTTATCTGCGGATAGCACCTGCGCGTTGTGCAAGCCCCAGCCCTCCGCACTCACCACGCCCGGCACGCTGAGCACGAGCGGGGCGAGTTTCTGAAAACGGTGGGGACGGTCAAAGGATACGGTCACATCGGCGAGGATGTAGCCCATCGTTTCCGTAATCGCGATATTCATCGCGGCGCGCAAGTTGAAGACGGCGATGAACATCGCGCCTGCCAAAGTCAACGTCGAGAGCGTCAGCGCGAGGCGAAGTTTGCGCCGGAAAGTGTTGCGCAGGGAAATAAGCAAGGGGCGCGACATAAACCGGATTTTTTCCAGTGCGCGGTCGAGCAATCCTCGCCCGAAATGTCCCCCGCCCAAACCGTAGGTGTTGAGAGCTTCGCGCACGGTGATGCGTGTGCCGTTCATCACGGGAAACAACGCCGCGCCGACAGGCACCGCGAGCGATACGCCGACTTGTAACAGCAGCGAAGATAGGGGGATCCGAAATTGACCGGGAGTGAAATTCAGGTATTCCCCGATCCCCTGCGCGGTGGCGTAGGCGGCAAGTGACGAGAGAGGCACCGCGATAAGCAGCGCTAATACGCCGAAGCTGAGCACGAGCACGATGTACATGCTAATTAAAGTCAACTTCGCCGCGCCGATAGCTTTCATGATGCCGATCTGTCGAATTTGCTGAGTGAGCAGCGCGGAGATGGTGTTGGTCACCAAAAACGCGCTGAGAAACACGGAGAGGGTGCCCATGACGCCCATCATAATGCCCAGAGCTTCAGTGATGTCACTAGCCCAATGTCTGCCGGGACGGAACACGAACGTGCTGTAGACGGCGCGGCTGCCCTTCTCGATTTTGTCCGCTACTGCTTGCGTCACCGCCTTGACGTGGGTTTCGTCACTTTTGTGCGCGGCGACGGTCAGGTATACTTGATTGTAGTCGCGCGTTCCGCCTAACCACACTATCGTTTCGGGGCTCACGTACGCGGTGACTTGACCGAAGAATGTGTAGGGAAAGACGTTGATGTCGTGTACCCACGCTGCGACGCGCAATTCGCGTAACTTTCCATCGTTCAGTTCGATGGTGAGGGTATCGCCCGCGGCGAGCGGTAGCCCGGACAGCGCGGAACGTTCGAGGAAAATCTCATGGTCATCCAGCACAAGTTCGGTGCCCGCGATGTGGGGGCGCAGCAGGTCGAGTTTCTTCTCGGCGACTGGCGGAGTAGTGGAGATGTTAATCGGTATCTTATCTTCGGCACCGCGCACGACGCGCGCGGTCAAGCCGCTTCGTCCCTCAATTTCGCCGACGCCGGGCACGTCGCGCAGCACTTCCAACAAGTCATCTCCAAATGGTTCGCAGAAGATTATCGCGCCGTGCGGGTTCGCGGCTTGGTAATCCGCGTCCATATCGTGCAAAATCAGCACAAACGCCGCGCTGACATACCCTACCGCGAAGACGCCCACCGCGATGGAGAGGATGACTAATAGGGAACGTATTTTGTTGCTCCAGAGGTCTAATAATACTTTGCGCCAACGTGGTTTTAGCATGGT
>CAZSIG010000684.1:1395-2508 GCA_964606195.1 uncultured Anaerolineales bacterium | reverse complement strand
CGATTTTCTAAAAGGAGGTGATGTGTATTGCTTGTTACAAAATAGCGAAAGTCGGATTTATTGTGGAAGAAGGTTAAATTAGAATAAAGTAGGAGGATAAACGAGAATGAAGAAGTTTATAAACTGGCTATTGTTGGTGGCAATGTTGACTACATTGTTGCCGCTGTCGGCGGTCGCCGCGCCGCTGGCACAGGAGGAGATTACGTGTGCGGAGGAGTACACGGTACAGGCGGACGATTGGCTGAGCAAAATCGCGGATAAGTACTTGGGTGACATCATGGCATACCCCGCGATTGTCGCGGCGACCAATCAGAAAAACGCGGCGGATGATACCTTCGCGAAGATTGACAACCCCGATGTAATCGAGATTGGGTGGAAGGTTTGTGTGCCAGACGCGGCGAAGGCGCAGGAGTTACTGGAATCTGCTGCCGGCGCCGCGCCCAGCGCGCAGCCCACTGAGTCACAGAAGCTAATTTTGGCAACCACCACTAGCACTGCGGACTCGGGACTGCTAGATTTCATTTTATCCGATTTTGAGGAAGCTAACAACTGCGAAGTTGATGTTGTCGCGGTCGGCACCGGGCAGGCGTTGGAAATCGGCACTAAGGGCGACGCGGATGTGTTATTGGTTCACGCCCGCGCCCGCGAAGACCAATTCATGGCTGATGGGCATGGTTCGCGGCGTGAAGATGTGATGTACAACGATTTCGTCATCATCGGTCCCGCTGGCGACTCCGCGGGCATCAAGGGCAAAGGCAAGGCGAGCAAGGCGTTCGCGATGATTGCCGAAGCAGCCGCGCCCTTCGTATCGCGCGGTGACGACTCGGGCACGCATACCAAAGAGAAGGCGATTTGGGCGGAAGCCGGAGTGGAGCCAGTGGGCGGTTGGTACATCTCTGCCGGGCAAGGTATGGGCGCGGTGTTGACGATGGCGAACGAGCAGCAGGCGTACACCCTGAGCGACCGCGCGACCTACTTGGCGCGTACGCTGGAGGGCATTGACCTCGAAATTATGGTCGAGGGCGACCCGCTGCTCTTCAACCCCTACGGCGTCATGGCGGTCAACTCAAATAAGGGCGAGCACATCAAGGCGGATTTGGCTAACACCTTCAT
>CAZSIG010000684.1:0-1295 GCA_964606195.1 uncultured Anaerolineales bacterium | reverse complement strand
CTGAACAAGCTGCTGGAGACGGCGGGGGTGCAAGAGGGCGCGACGACGATTACGTTCGTCGCTGATGATGGCTACGAAGCCTCCGCCGCGTGGGAAGAGGTGCAGGCGTGCGCGGATTGTATCGTCTCGTTCCGCACGCGCGGCGGATTTAGCATGGTGATGCCCGACTTTCCGAAGAATATGCGCGTCAAAGGCGTGATTGAGATTAGAGTGGAGGGCGCGGAGGCTGCGGCGCCGGCGGAATTGGCGGGCAAGCTGATTATCTTCCACGCGGGCAGTCTGACCGTCCCGATAGCGGATTTGACGGAAGCGTTTAGCGCGCAATATCCCGATGTGACCTTCGAGACCGAGGCGTCGGGCAGCAACGCCGCGGCACGCAAAATCAGCGAACTGGGGCGCGAGGCAGATTTGATGATGTCGGCGGATTACACCGTCATTGACAAGCTGCTGATTCCCGATTTCGCCGACTGGAATATCCAATTCGCCCGCAACACGATGGTTATCGCGTACACCGACCAATCGCAGTACGCGGATGAAATCAACGCGGACAATTGGTACGACATCCTCACGCGCGATGGCGTAATCTACGGGCACTCCGAACCTGACGCGGATCCCTGCGGCTATCGCACGCTGTTGGTCTGGCAGTTGGCGGAGAAGCACTACGGCGTTGAGGGACTGTACGACAAGCTGGATGTGAACTGCCCCCCAGAGAACATTCGCCCCAAATCGGTTGAGCTAATCGCGCTGCTGGAATCGGGCGACATGGACTACGCCTTCGAGTATCGCTCCGTCGCGGTGCAGCACAACATGAACTTCGTCGAACTGCCCGACGAGCTTAACCTCAGCAAGGTCGAATACGCGGACTTCTACGCGCAGGCGTCGACCGACATCGCGGGGGCGGACCCCGGCACTACCATGACGATGGTCGGCAAGCCGATTGTGTACGGCGTCACCGTCGTTAAAGATGCCCCCAGCCCTGACCTGGCGTTGGAATTCGTGAAGTTCCTCATCGGTCCCGATGGTCAAGCCATCATGGAGAAGCAGGGGCAGCCGCCTATCGTGCCCGCCGTCGCGGTCGATAAGAGCGTCGTTCCGGCGGAACTGCAAGATATGGTGCAATAGCCGGCATCGCGGCGCGTCATTGAGCGCTTGTTGAGAATATAACTATCCCGCGGGTCTTCACGGCTCGCGGGACTAGCTACCTGACACTTTCAAATTACCCCTGCGGTCCGCGCCGCTGTCGCCGAGTGAACTCGGCGCGGCTACCGAAAACATGCTGAAGCATGTTCGGCATA
>CAZSIG010000683.1:0-2508 GCA_964606195.1 uncultured Anaerolineales bacterium | reverse complement strand
ATCTCTTGAAACAATTCAGGGGTACCATACCACTCTTCGGGCGTGTACCCGCTTATCTCTCGCGCCGCGGGGCTGACATATTCGTATCTCCCGTCGGGAAGCGACATACGATAAATCATATCCTTCGCGTTCTCCGCGAGACGGCGGAATCGCCCCTCACTCTCGCGCAGCGCGTTTTGTGTGTGCTTACGCTCGGTGATGTCCTCGAGCATCGTCAATAAAATTCTCTGTCCCTCAAGGTCAATGATGTTCACGTTGACATTGGCGCAGAAAGTCGAGCCATCCTGGCGATACAATTCCGCCTCGAAATCTTGCACCGCGCCGTGCTCGCGCAGTTCCGCCAGAAGTTCACCGCGCCGTTGCGGGTCTCGATAGAAACTCCCCAGATCAAACTGCTGCAACTCCTCCAGGGTATAGCCGAAGTATCGCAGAATACTATCATTCCCCGCGATGACTGTGCCATCCATCGTCGCCACCCCTATCCCTATCGGCGCGTTCTCGAAGAGGGCGCGATAGCGCAGTTCCGATTCTCTAATTCTCTTCTCCGCCTCTTTCTGTTCCGTAATGTCGCGCGATACTATCAGCAAGCGGTCTACGCGGTCATCGTCTCCCCAAACGGGAGACACCATCACGCTCCACCATTTCACTGCACCCTCATACGTCGCGAGAGGCGCCTCGAACGAACCTTGATTACCGTTACGCGCCGCGTCCAGTGCCGCCCGCACCACCTCTTTGTCCGCATCCCCCCAGAACTCATCATACGGCATTCCCAACAACGGCGCGATGTCGGTGATGCCCATGAGCCGCTTGCCCCCCTCGCTCATAAATCGCAGCCGCCCTTCCAGATCGACGATTTTGATACAATCCACGCTGCTCTCGATGATGCTGCGGTTAAACTCCTCCGAGCGGCGCAGCTCCTCCTCCGTGAGCATGTGCTGGGCTATCTCCTGCTGCAATTCAGCCGTGCGCTCATCGACCAAATCCTCAAGCTCAACGCGGTATTGCTGTAGTTCATCCTCCATCCGCTTGCGCGCGGTGATGTCGCGCGCGATGTGTACACTACCGAAGAATCTCCCCTCGTCATCGAACAGCGGTGACACACTCACGACGAAATCCCCCTCAAGGTATTCATCGCGCACCTCCGCGGTATGCGCCTTGTGGTCTTGCAACAGTAGCGTGTGCGGACAGAATTCGGGCGGGGCATCTCGACCGTGAAGACAAGAATAACAAGTTTGTCCCATACATTTTTCGAGGTCTATGTTCAATCGCGCCCCCACCGCCGCGTTGGCGCGCAGCACGCGATGCTTTTCATCCAAAATGGTAATCATATCCGGCACCGCGTCGAAGGTTCGCTCCCACTCCTCCTTCGCCTTGACGATTTCTTGCTCCGCGTCTTTGCGCGCGGTGATGTCGCGCGCCGCGCCGATGATGCGCCCCACGCGGTTACGCGCCTCGTCCCACACCGGTTGGGCATCGATATGCAACCACCGCGCCGCGCCGCTTTTGGTGATGATACGTAGCTCGGTTTTCACTCGCCGCCCGCGCTTAATCTCGCGCATCTCCGCGTAGGCGGTGCGCTTGTCGTCGGGATGAACGAAGTCCACCCAGTCCGCCCTCATTTTCGCCTCATCGAGACTGAAGCCGGTGATACGCGTCAACGAATCGGTCATCCATTCCATCACAAGTTCACCCTGTGCGTCCACGCAAAAGGCAAAAGCCAAATCGGAGGTCATTTCCGACACGGCGCGATAGCGCACCTCGCTCTCTTGCAGCGCGATTCTCGCCTCGCGATGCTCGCCAATCTCCCGTTCGAGCTGCGCGTTCTTGGTTTCCAGTTCCTTTTGTAGGTTTCGTAACGCTAAGTGCGTCTCGACGCGCGCCAGCACCTCTTTCGCGTTAAAGGGCTTGGGAATGTAATCGACGCCGCCGACCGCGAATGCTCTGACTTTGTCTGCCATATTCGCCAGCGCGCTGACGAAGATGACCGGAATGTCGCGAGTGCGCTCATCCGCCTTCAATTGCTCGCACAAATCGTATCCCGAAATATCGGGCATCATAATATCCAGCAGAATCATATCGGGGGGCGCGGTGCGCGCCGATTCCAGCGCCAGCTTCGGGTCGAGCACCGGCCGCACGGTATACCCCCGTTCTTTCAGTATTTTGGTCAGCACGCGCAATTGTGTGCGCGTATCATCGACGACCAAAATATTCATGTCAGCTAGATTTTCTCGTCCTTCGTTCATGTTTAACCTCTCTAGGACTTACGCAGATTTCAGACTTCCGAAGTTTCGGAAAACTTCGGAAGTCTCCACCCGCGTTCATTGGCATTCATTAGTAGTCATTTATAACCCGCTCGCGCAGATTTAATGTGAAGTTGCGTAAGTCCTACTCTCATTTAGCGGGGTAGCGGTCAGCTTTCAACTTAAGGAATGGTGCGTAAATAACTTGGGCATTTGGCGCGGTCAGCGCAGGCATAAAGCCTGCGGCTACTGTAGGCGCACCCTTTAC
>CAZSIG010000682.1:0-2509 GCA_964606195.1 uncultured Anaerolineales bacterium | reverse complement strand
CCCCGCACGGGGACGCTCTCTGCGGTGAAATTATGGTGAATTTGCGTAAGTCCTGACTAATCTGCTCCATTCGTTTAATCCGCTGATTATTTTCTCCTACCCAATTCGCGTACGAAGCTATCCACCCACTCAAGCTCAGCTTGGATCATCGCCGCGCTATGCCCAAACAGCGCGTTCACGTGATATGGCAATTGGTCGGGATCGTCCCTTTCCCATTTCGCGTTGACCTTCGCCAGTCGCTGCTCCAACGCGGCGTGGTAACTCTCCAATGCGGTGATGACTTCCTCCGCGGATAACGCAGGAAGATTCGCCAGCCCCAAATCGAAATCCCCCGTGCGGGGACGCGGGCTCTCGACGCGCTCTAACACCGCGTCGTGGTAGGCATGTCCGCCCTCGGCGGTCAGCTGGTATACTTTACGTGCCGGGCCCTGCCCCTCCGCGTGCATCTCGCTAGTTATCCACCCCGCCTTTTCCATCTTCTTCAGCACGTAGTAAATAGACGAAAAACCAATCTCCGTCCAATCGCGCATCCCGCGCTGCTCGATGTCTTGTTCTAGTTGATAACCATACTTCGGTTCCTCCGCGACGAGTCCCAGAATCGCTAACTCGATATTAGTCATACTACATCTCCAAAATATTCTAGTATTAGAATAATACAATAGTATAATAAAATATTTGGATAGTTTTGTCAAATGATTAGACTTTGGACAAAGTCAACGCGGAGACCAGAAACTTGTTCTCTTCTTATACATGACCGCTCTGCCAGCTTAAGTCTCCTAACGCGCAATGAGCCTGAGCCTTTATCCCTGCCTGACCAGGAATTTCTTCCCAGCTTTTGAACAGACACTTTCTTTCACTTTGTTTTTACTCGGCAAAATGGTATAATAAGCGATATTGATTCGGTTTAATTTGGCAATGGCGCGAGACTTCCGAAGTCTTAAAGACTTCGGAAGTCTCGCGAAAGCCGAACGCGTTGTTAGCCATAATCAAATAAAAATCGGGATAATGTGAGGAAGCAATGGAACGAAACGAATTTGATGTGATAATCATCGGTGCGGGGCCTGCGGGGATATTCGCCGCGCTGGAACTGAGCGAGAAAACTGACTTGCGCGTCGCGATACTGGATCGGGGCGCGGATATTGACAAGCGTATCTGCCCCATTCGCGAGCACGGCGGCAAGTGCCGCAGTTGTCAGCCCTGCGCCATCCTCGACGGCTGGGGTGGCGCGGGGGCGTTCTCCGATGGCAAACTCACCCTCTCGCCCGCAGTGGGGGGACACCTGGCTGAGATTCTAGGTGAAAAATCGGCAGTAGACCTGATTCGCGAGGTAGACGGTATATATCGGCGATTCGGCGCGCCAAAAACGGTTCATGGCACATACAGCGACGAGATTGAGGATTTGGAAAAACGCGCTGTCGGCGCCGAATTGCGGTTCATCTCCGTGCCGATTCGGCACATGGGTACGGAACGCTGCGTGGACATCATGCGCGGAATGCGCGACGCGCTGCTCGAACGCGGCGTATCCATTCACACGCGTACACCGGTGGCACAAATCATAACAGAGAATGGTAAGGTAGTAGGGGTAGAAACTGAGTCAGGCGAGCGCGTCGCGGCGGAGATGGTGATCACCGCGCCCGGACGTGGCGGCGCCGCGTGGTTAGAGGCGATGTCAAAAAAATTGGGACTGTCTCTGGCGCGTAATCCGGTCGATTTGGGCGTGCGCGTGGAGCTTCCCGCCAGCATTCTCGAACCGATTACGCGGTTGGTGTATGAATCTAAATTTCTGTATTACTCTCGCGCCTTCGATGACCGCGTCCGCACCTTTTGCATGTGTCCCTACGGAGAGGTCAGCACGGAGTTCGCGGGGGATGTGATGACGGTCAACGGGCACTCGTTCGCCAAGCATAAGACTAGTAACACGAACTTCGCGATTTTGGTCAGCAAGAATTTCACCGAGCCGTTCGATGACCCGATTATTTACGGCAAGAGCATCGCGCGTCTGGCAAACCTGCTCAGCGGCGGCATCATGGTGCAACGGCTGTGCGATTTGGAAGCGGGACGACGCACCAATGCCCAGCGGCTAGAACGCTCAGTCATCAAACCCACGCTTCCCAGCGCGACGCCGGGGGATTTGAATCTGGTGCTGCCCTATCGCTACGTAGTCAACATTTTGGAGATGCTGCACGCGCTGGACGAAATCGCGCCGGGAGTGGCATCGCGGTATACCCTATTGTACGGCGTAGAGGTTAAATTCTACTCCAATCGGCTGAAACTGACGCCGCAGTTAGAAACTGAGGTGGAGAACCTCTTCGCGTGTGGCGACGGCGCGGGGGTGACGCGCGGGTTGATTCAGGCGTCAGCCTCCGGAGTGGTCGCGGCGCGAGAGATTTGTAGACGGCTGAACCCGTTGACGTTGAATGAATTCAACGGCTGAGATGGAAAACGCGCTGAAGCGCGTTGATAACCCGTTTTAACGGGTTTGGCATAGCAGCCCCCGAATTCATTCGGG
>CAZSIG010000681.1:0-2509 GCA_964606195.1 uncultured Anaerolineales bacterium | reverse complement strand
TATCCCATCATTTAAGGTCATATTTATGCAGCAGGTAAAAATTGTAACCAAAGCTCTGCGCTCGTAGTTTATCCCCGCACGGGGGCGCCCTCGGCGGTAAAAATAACCCGAAGTTGCGTAAGTCCTGTTTCCTTATTCTACTATGAAACCCCCGCGAGTGCAACTGTCTATGCAGCCTCCCGCAGGTTCCGAACCTGCGGGAGGCTTGGCTCCTTTGCTCCTCCTACGCGGTATAAGTTATAATTAACCCATGAAAATCTTCGCGTGGCGCGAAAACACACGCTATCACCTCGCGTTTCTGCTCATGGGCTTCAGCTTCACTGTGTTGCAAGCGCTGATGATACGCGTCTTGTTGGTGACATATTACGGCAACGAACTGTCCATCGGGCTGGTTTTGGGCAACTGGCTGTTGCTAGAGGCGCTCGGCAGCGGCGTCGTGGCTAAGATGCGCCGTAAATCCTGGCACATAGCCGCGCTGCAAATCGCGCTGGCGGTGTTGTGCCCGGTGTCATTATACGCCGCGTACGCCGTGCGCCAATTCATCGGCGCGCTACCCGGCGCGGGCATGAGCTTGGGACAGATACTCTACACCTCCTTGATAATCCTCGCGCCCATCGGTTTGATTGATGGCATCATGTTCACCGCGTGCTATCGCGCTTACGCGGCACACACTCGTGAACGCAGCCGCGCGGGCAGCGTCGTCTACATCCTTGAAGCGGGCGGCGCGATTTTCGGCGGCATTATCTTCACTTACATATTTATCCCTTACCTCACCGCGTCGCAAATGGTGTTGCTGATAAGTACGCTCAACCTGCTCATCGCGGTATCCTTCGTGAGAATCCCGCGTTGGCAGCGAGTTCTGAGTGGTTTAATCATATTCTTTTTCGCGATATTACTCGCGGCGCGCTCCGGGGAGGTTCATCGTTGGCTGGCGCGGCACCAGTGGGCGAATTACCATTTGCTGGCATATCGAAATTCACCTTACGGCAACGTGGCGGTCGTCGAGCAAGCGCACCAATACACCTTCTTCGCCGATGGGATACCGATACTGACCGCGCCGGTCCCGGATATCATGGCGGTCGAGGAAACGGTGCATCTGCCGCTGTTATTCGTCCCCGAACCGCGCCGCGTGTTGATCATCGGCGGCGGCATGGGGGGCGTAATCGCGGAGACATTGAAGTATCCCGTAGCGCGCATCGACTACGCGGAGTTAGACCCGCTGCTCATCGAGATGGTGCGCGAGTACTCGACCGAGTTGACGCGCCGCGAACTAGTCGACCCCCGCGTGCATGTCCACACAGTTGATGGCAGATTGTTGGTACAGCGTCCCCCGACCACGCGTTACGATGTGGTGATTCTCAACCTGCCCTATCCGACCACCCTGCAACTCAATCGCTTTTACACCGTCGAGTTTTTTCGCGCCGTGCGGGAAATTATGAGCGACACGGGGGTTTTGGCGCTAAGCGTACCGGGAAGTGCGAACTATCTCAGCGCGGAGACGCGCACCCTGAACGCGCTGTTGGCGCGCACCTTGACGCAGGTTTTCCCGCACATTCGTCCCGTTCCCGATGAGACGACCTGGTGGCTGGCGTCCGGTGATACGACGTTGGAGGAATTATCGGCGGGAGAATTGGCGGCGCGGTGGCGGGCAAGGGAGATAACCGCGCGTATGGTCAACGAGGTGTATGTGGAATTGAAATTCGCCGCGGCGCGCCAGGAACGGTTCAGGCAATCGGTGGCTGCCGATAAAGCGACATATATAAACGCGGATTTGCGCCCCATCGGGCTATTTCATGGCTTGTCATACTGGAACGCCATGTTCGCGCCGCAGTGGGCGCGCCTGTTCGCCCATCTAACGCGGCTGCGCGTCTGGCACATCGCGGTTGTACTCGTGATTCTGCCCGCGGTGGTCGTGGCGCTGCGCCGTGAGTTAAAACGCCGGCGCAATGAGGATTGCGCCCTAGTTATTCCCTACGCTATCGCCACCACCGGCTTCGCGGGCATGACGGGCAATCTGCTCATCATCTTCGCCTTTCAGAGTTTTCACGGCTACGTTTATCACCAAGTCGGGTTACTAACCGCGGCGTTTATGGCGGGATTAGCACTGGGAGGTATGTGTGGCAATCGTATCGTTGCTTCCATAACAACGGCGCGGCGCGTTTCTACCTCACGTATTTTGCGGGGTACGGAGGGCGCGCTGGTCGGATTTTGGTTATTGTTGCCGCTATTGTTTCACCTACTCCATACATCAACGGTGCCTACGATGGTATTATCTGGCGCGCTGCTGCTGTTGAACGCGAGTTGCGGCGCGCTGGTGGGCGTGGAATTTCCGCTCGCGAGTGCGTTGTATGGTGCGAAGCGCGGCGGTACGGGGGCATTATATGCCTACGACTTGGTAGGCGCGTTCGCCGCGGCGTTGCTGGTGGCGGTGGTCTTAGCTCCACTGTTTGGCGTAGTGACCACTTGTGTTATCGTGGCGGGGTTGAAATTGGGGAGTTGGGGGGTGATG
>CAZSIG010000680.1:0-2517 GCA_964606195.1 uncultured Anaerolineales bacterium | reverse complement strand
CACTGGGCTGTCCCAGAATGAACAGCCCGCCGCGCGATGATGAACTGGTGCTCGTTGCCAATGACGCGGCGGGCGCGGTCTTTCTCTTCCGGGCGGCCGGAAATGTAGAGAATGTCCTGGTACTCCTGGACGATGCGCTACGCGGCGCGAATGCGGTCGGCTAAAGCGGTTTTCGACGTCATGGATTAAGGTCCTTTCGGGGGAATTGACAATTTCACTATGAACCGTTACAATCAAAAATGTGGCAGTCGGAACTTGACTGCCGGTGAGCCGGTGGACTGCGCGGCGCAGTTGCCGGCTTTTGCATTGAAAACAGGTATAACTACAGCGTGAAGTATACATAAAGGGAGCGCAAATGACAAGGATAACAAAGGGCACTGCGCGCTACACGTCGCCACAGTGTAACGATTAACCGTGCAAGTTGTGATTTGCCCTACTAATATGTTTGTTTTATAATGCACTAATGAACAAGCTATGGGAAATTGATAATCGCCGCGCCCAATTTTTGTCGTACTATTTACAACAAGAAAGTAAAACTAGAAACTATGACCGTACCACAAGAGATTATCTGGGAACTTGATGACCATACGCGCGCCAAGCATGAAATCCTGCGGCGCTATTTGGGAGCGTGGTTTGGGATTATTGGAGATCGCGCCCCTAATATAGTCTACATAGACGGTTTCTGTGGACCAGGACGGTATGAAAACGGGGAGATTGGCTCACCCATTATCGCGCTACGGGAAGCTATTAAACACAGCGACCGTCTTAGCAATAACCAGGTTATTTTTATTTTTGTAGATGAAGATCCAGAGCGTATCGCGCATCTTAGGCGCGAGTTGCAGGGTTTCCCTCACCGTGAAAATTTTTCTATTCACACGATAGCCGGGCAATTTGAACGCGAACTTAGCAAGCTATTGGATGATTTGACTGCTGAAGGAGCGCGGTTAGCGCCAACCTTCGCATTAGTAGATCCTTTCGGTTTCAAGGGCATCCCTTTTAACTTGGTACGGCGATTGCTTACGGAGCAGAGTACAGAAGTTTTCGTGAATGTGATGGTCGATAGTCTTAATCGCTGGCTGACACATCCAGATGCCAAGATAAGACAACATATTGTAGAATTGTTCGGTACGGAAGAGGTTTTAACTATAGCTCAAGGTTCGGGTAACCGCGTCGCGGCATTGCGCGCGCTGTACCAAAAACAACTATCCGAATGCGCCCGCTTTGTCAGATACTTCGAAATGCGTAATCGTCGAGATAGAGTAATTTACTACCTGTTCTTTGCAGGTAATCACCCGCTTGGGCATGTGAAGATGAAAGAGGCTTTCTGGAAAGTGGATTCCGCGAGTGGCTTTCGTTTTTCAGATGCTACCAATCCCCATCAACTAGTGATGTTTGAAACCGATGAGACTTCTAAACTAGCTGCTGACCTGCTGGCAAAATTCGTTGGGCAGCGGATTCCTGTAGAGCGCGTTCTAGAATACGTTGAGAACCAGACCGCGTTTATTGCCAAACAGATGCGGGAAGCTTTGAAACGGTTGGAAAACGAGGGGCAACTAGTAGTGGAAGAGCTCAAACTCAATGGCAAAAAACGCAGAAGAGGTACCTTTCCACGAGATGCAGTAGTTCAATTCTGAGCTTGACAAGCTAGAACATTTGCACCACAATATAAGAGAGGGGATAGTAGATAGTGAGGAGTTAAGATTATGGGATGTCGTTCGAATATAGAATGGACAGAAGCAACCTGGAACCCCATCACCGGCTGCACCAAAATTAGCCCCGGATGTCAGCATTGCTACGCGGAACGGATGGCGCGGCGGCTACAGGCGATGGGACATCGCAACTACGTCAATGGCTTTAAGCTAACTGTGCACGAACACGTTTTACCCCAACCGCTGCGGTGGAAAAAGCCGCAACAGATTTTCGTCAACTCGATGAGCGACCTCTTCCACGAAGACGTGCCCGTAGAGTTCATTCACAAGGTCTTTGAGGTGATGCGCCGCGCTGCGCAGCATACTTTTCAAGTACTGACCAAACGTGCGGAAAGACTGCGCGAACTGGATGCCCAACTTGATTGGCCTACCAACGTATGGATGGGGGTTAGCGTGGAGAACCGCGACTATACTTTCCGCATTGATGAACTGCGCCAGACGGGAGCTTGGGTCAAATTTCTTTCTCTGGAACCGTTGTTAGGACCTTTGAATAATTTGACTTTGGAGGAGATAGATTGGGTTATCGTTGGGGGGGAATCTGGCCCAGGGGCGAGACCGATCAAAGAAGAATGGATAGTGGACATTAGAGACCAGTGCCTGGTCGCTAATATCCCTTTCTTCTTTAAGCAGTGGGGAGGGGTATATAAAAAGCGCAATGGGCGCGAACTGCGGGGGCGTACCTGGGACGAAGTACCCGCGAAGGTACAGCCCTTGGCCTTGCCGGCTATGCAACCCGCATTGATTTGAGCTTTTTTGATGTAGCCTGAATAACGGTAAAAACTGAACAAGCCCCCCGCGTGTACTGCAA
>CAZSIG010000679.1:0-2522 GCA_964606195.1 uncultured Anaerolineales bacterium | reverse complement strand
TGAATGCCGGAACCAACGCGACCAAGAATCTGATCGTCCTCGCGGCAACCGCGCAGGTCTACGGCGATTTAGTGGACCTTGATGGCAGTCCTGTTACCATAGACAGTGGAAATGTACGGGTCTTCATTTGCCATCAAGAGTTCTGCCCTGGCGAATATATCATTGAGTCGGACGATTCCGGTTATTCGTTAAATGTGGCTCCTGGCATTACCTGGACGCTTGGCTACGAGGTTTCAGACGATGCCACGGATGACGTTGGAAACCCGCTGTTTAGGGTGGAAGGCTGGATACGACGCGGTCAACTAAGCCACGAAGAAACTAAGAACGTTACTATACCAGTACGGCTGCTAGATGAGGAAGGCGGCGCGGTCATCTCCGGTACAGTATACGCGGGCAACAATCCTGTCCCCTTCGCGTGGGTCTACGCGCGAAACGAGAACCAGCTTCTGGACCTTGGAGGCGAGACGGACCAGAACGGTGAGTTCGGATTCCGCGTACCGGTCGTTGATGGAGAAACCACTTACCAGGTGGGAGTAGAGGTGCCAAACAATCTTGGTGATTTCCTACCCGCACCAGAGCAAGAGGTCACTGTGCCACCGAACGCTACAGATGTCACTCTACAGTTACGTCCACGCCCGACCAGTGGAGACCCCGGCGCGGTGGAGATCTCTGGTTCTATAGTAGTTAGCCCTGACAATGCTTTGGCTGATGGTACCGCGGTTAAGGTGCGCGGATGGTCTCGCGAGCTTGGCGTTCACGTCGAAACTACCGGCACGATTGGGACTAACTCTTATCAACTACCGGTCATCTCTAACACTAAATGGCTCGTTTGGACAGTATATCAGGATGAAACCAACGGCAAGCTCTATGAGAGCAATATGATTCTGGTAACTGTACAGGAGAGTGCTGTAACCGCCCAAGATTTGACCTTGGAGAGAAGGCGAAACCTTCCGGCGCGGCGTTGTTGGGATATTGACCCCACTAAGGCTAAGCGGTTGGAGTTACCTTACGAAGGAGACCTCTTCCCGCCGTTGGTGGATATTCAAGCCAATACCTTCTCTGTTGATGGTACTGTACGCGTTTGCGCCAAGCCGATTCGCGACGCCTATCGCGGTTTCGACATCATCGACTTCGGCTACGAACTAGAGGCACACGATAACGCGGGTTATCCTATCAAACAAAACTTCAACAAGAAGGTACGCTTCATGTTCTATTTCGATATGGCAGCACTGCGGAACGTGCCTTACTATTCAGTCTTGGGTGCTTATCCTAGCCCGCAAGATTTGAAAGTACGTTATTACTCTACTACCGAAGGCCGCTGGGTACCGCTGAGCGACACCGTTGTAGACGCGGAAGATGGCTTTGTTACTGGTAAAGTCAATCACTTCTCACACTTCGGCGCGATGTCGCACTTTGGGGCAATGTCTACACGAACTCACAAGATCTACATGCCGCTGATTTTCAAGAATCTTGGTGGGTAATAACCGGTAGATACATCCTTGTTTAGTGCAGAGGGGCTAATCTCCGAAGATTAGCCCCTTTTTATGCTTTGTGTTATAATTTTTCGCGATGAAGACTTCACAGGAAAAGTTGTTACACGCTTTAACTGCTTATGTCCCTAAATATGTCGTCCGCCAAATTCAGGATGACCCGACCGCGCCGCTAGTTGGTCGCGCTGATCAACTGACTGCTGCGGTTCTTTTCGCGGATGTATCTGGCTTTACGCCGATGTCCGAGAGCTTGGCGCGCTTAGGCAAAGCGGGCGCGGAGGAATTGACGCGCGTATTGAACGAATACTTCTCCACGATGATAGACTTAGTACGCGGTTATGGTGGAGTAATCATCAAGTTCGGGGGCGACGCGATGACGGTGATGTTCGCCGATGCCGCGAATACGGGTGGTGAGGTTACATCTGTCGCGCTGGTCAAGACTGCCTGCGCGTGCGGACTAGCTATGCAAAAACGAATGAGTGGCTTCAGTGCTGTACAAACCGCGGGTGGTGAATTCAGCTTGCGCATGAAGATCGGCATCAGCGCGGGGAAAGTGCTATTCGTGAACGTCGGCGACGCGGCGCGCGGACTAGAATATGTCTTGGCGGGTCACGCGCTTGATCGCATGGCGGAGGCGGAGCATCACGCCACTGCGGGGGAAGTAGTCCTCGATAGTTTGTGTGCGCAGAATCTATCGGAAATAACTTGGAGCGAAACACGAGAAGATTTTCGCGTAGTAGTTGCAGTGCAGAATGCCCCTTCCGCGATTGCTACACGCGGGGACGAATTGGCTGGCCTATCTCCTGATCAACAAAAAGCTATGTGCGAAAAGCTTGTCCCCTTTATCCCCCCGGCGATTTATCAGAGATTACTCAGTGGGCAGCAGCGATTTGTAGGAGAACACCGCCGCGTCACCAGTCTATTCGTCAGTTTTACCGGACTAGATTACGAGAATGATTCAGCGGTTAGCGCGAAATTACAACGTTATTTCACCGCCATGCAGCAGATCATCAATCGATACGAGGGGCGGCT
>CAZSIG010000678.1:0-2526 GCA_964606195.1 uncultured Anaerolineales bacterium | reverse complement strand
GATTATGCGTGTCCAACGCCCCCCATCAGTTGACAAATAACACGGTATCTTACGCGGTTACCACGGAAACGGGGCTTGAAATCGGTTTTTTTCCTGAAAATCCGATTTCTGGAGCGCTATTGACCGCTAATGCGCGCGGTCAGGTGCCCGTCACTTTCCGCAGTGACGGGCACCTAACAACTGCGTAAGTCCTGAAATAGATTAGAATTTACGCAAAACTTAGACTTCCGAAGTTTTCCGAAACTTCGGAAGTCTTTGTCCCGCGTTCATTAGCGCTCATTAGTAGTCATTTATAACCTGATCGCGCAGATCTAATGTATCCCAGAGGCGCAATGGGGATTGCGCCCTAAATCATTTTTCAACAAAGTCAGGGAAACCTGCCCTACTTCACAAATCCGCGTAGAGCCAAAATATTATCTTCTAGCTCTTCTCAGCGATAAATTTCTCTCTTTTTATAACCGCGTCTTCTCCACCACCACTGCCGCCAGCGCCCACCATCGTATATACTCCCGCCACGCGGTTTTCAACACTAGATTATCCAGCCACAAGAATAGCTCTACCCCGCGCTTCAACCACTCGCGCCACGCCGGACGCAGCATCATGCAGTAATTGGCGTAAACGACGCTCCAACAGCGCCAGTAGCGTATCTGCGTGATGCACAAGTCAGCCGGCAGCAATTTCTCCAGCGCGGACAACTTGATAGGCTTCTCATCACCCCCCCCTCCGCGTATGCCTGCGCCACGTTGGGCGTATACCAATCGAAACGCCGCGCCAGTGTATCCAAGCCCCCCATGAAAACCCCGATGATTTTCTCCAAAACGCGTAATCCCAGCGGAGCACGACCGCGCCGCGGCGCGAGTGGCTCATACAAATACAGCTTTCCTCCTTCGCGCAGCACCGCCGCGATCTGGTGCAGCAGGTGCTCTTTCTGCGCCGCCGAAAGGTGATGCCACAGCGCGTGAGTTAGTACGCTGTCGTAATAACCGCGCGGCTCTTGCGGAATCTGGTCGGAGCAAATGAAATTCGCGTTGGTGATCCCCAATGCGCGGTAGCGCGCCTGCGCGGCGCACAACTGTGCGATGGATAAATCGATTCCCACGACGCGCATCCCGCGCTGCGCCAGCGACGCGCTCGTCCACGCGGAGCCGCACCCGAAATCGAGCACGCGCCCCTTCTCTTTGAACAGCATCTCGCGCATCTCCGCCAGATATGCCCCACGCACGCGCGCATCCAGATACGCGTCGTAGTTCCATATCTGCTCCATAATGCCGCTGTAACGATTCCACCATTCTTGTTCGGTGAGCTGTTGTGCTGTCTCTTTCATAAATTATGCAAATTTTTTAAGTAGACAGGACTTACGCAGGCAGCGGGTAGTAGCCCCACCGCGTTGGGCGTTTACGGTCATGCGCGGTCAAAACCAGCCAACGCGGTGGGCTTCCTACCCATTTGGGGTATAGTTACGTAAGTTCTATCATAAATGTCATTCTGAGGAGCGCAACGACGAGGAATCTCGTTTTAGGAGGTAATAGTATCTCGCGCCGCGAGATTCTTCGCTCCCGCTGGCCGTTCAGAATGACATCCTAGCGCAAAGTCTCGTTATAGTACTAATAATCACTTGAATATAGGGCGCAGTATTTTGGCAATTCTCCCCACTGCGCGCTCCAGCCAGTTCTCTCGTGGAGGCAGTATATCCGCATCATCCATCGGCTCGCCGCGATAACCGCGTTGCTCATGCAGCCATTGTAACGCGTCGTAACGTTGTTTCAATGCCCATTTCACCAAACCGCGACTTTCGTACCAATCCAGAAATTTCCCGACGCCCCACCACAGCGGCTTGAAAACCGCGCTGTTGAGAATCAAGAACACGCGGCGGTCAATTAACGGTTTCAGAAAACTCTTGTTCAAATTATTGTGAAATCCCCAGAGCAGGAAACGATAATAGGTGCTTTTTAACAGCAAGTAGTTTTTATCGTAATACTGCCAAATCTCCGCGTCGATTTTCCCCTCCGCGATAGCTTGCTCGGTTATTCTCGTGCCGGGATAGAATGTGAGCGAGTAGGTTATCATGCGATAAGGATAGGGAATCTGGTACATCAGTTGCGCCGTCGCGAACTGGTCCTCCCACGTCTCGTAAGGATTGTCGATAATCACGTCGTATGACGGCGGGCGGGTGCGTTCGCGGAATTTGTTCATAATGCGCGCCGCGTGAATTATGCGCTCCGGCTTATCGCGTCGTTGATATAGCTCCTGAATGCGTGCGCTGCCCGACTGAATCCCCATGCAAACGTAGCTCAAACCCGCGTCAGTCAACGCGGTGAACTTGCGTTCGTTCAGCGTCGCGGGACTCGTCAGACAAAAGAATGGTAGTCCCACCTCTTTTTTATACCGCGCGGCGAAATCCTCCAAGCTCGCGGTGCTCGCGGCGAAAAAAGTGTCGTCCATGAACGCGACGGACGAGATGAGCGGCATCACCGCGCGCATCGCATTGATTTCCGCTATCATGCGCTCGTTACTCAGCCGCCGCAC
>CAZSIG010000677.1:0-2532 GCA_964606195.1 uncultured Anaerolineales bacterium | reverse complement strand
ATCGCTGACCCTCACGTAGACCTCGTCGTTATCACCTCCATCACCGACACCCACCGCGCCCTCGCCGTCCCCGCGTTACATTCCGGCAAAAAGGTCTACTGTGACAAACCATTGGCGCAGGATGCCGCGGATGCCATCGCCATCGTAGAAGCTGAGGCGGACGCCCAAAATCCTCTAATCATGGGATTCACCCGCCGTTACGAAGCGGCGTGGCTGCGGGCATACGCCCTGCTGCAAGAAGGCGCCATCGGCGATTTAATCATGATACAAGTGCGCAATATAATCCCATATCATCACTATCTCACCGCGTGGTGGCGCCGGCGCGCCTGGTCTGGCGGCGCGCTCAACGACAAAGGTAGCCACCTCTTCGACGTCTTCAATTGGTTCACTGGCAGTCGCGCGGTCACCGTGCATGGCTTCGGGGGGCGCGCGGTCATCCAACCTGACCCCGATGCCCCGCCACGTTGCCATCTTTGTCACCGCGATTGTCCTTATCGCCGCCGCGCGCCAGAAACCGCGGCGCCCGCCACCTACGATATGCAGGCGCACTTCGGCGCGTCTTGGCTGGCGGAGCAAGATGAAAAATATGCCGATGACGTGTGTGTCTACGCGCCCGGCGCGGACCTCTATCATAACGGCAGCATCCACTTTTCATACACCAATGGCGTTATTGCCTCATACTTCTATACCATCTTCGGTCCGCCCGCGGACGACCAGGAGACGTTAGAACTGGTAGGTAGCAAGGGCCGCCTGATCCTCACACGCCATACCGGGACGCTCGACATCATCACGGATCACGGCGCGACGCATCAGGTGCTCGATTGTCGAGACGAACATTTCACAGATTCACACTTTGGGGCTGACGTCGCGCTAGTCAAGGAACTTCGACATTTTTGCGAAGGCGCGCCGCCCACAGTTTCGGCGCGCGCGGGGTTAGAAGCGACGCGCATGGTGACGGCTGCGCTGCGCTCTATGGATGCTGGCGGTGTCACTGTAGCTCTGGAGGATGTGCCCAATGCGCGGTTATGATGGACTGAAAGCCTATTACGGTGACCTCCACAATCACTGCGATATTTCCTACGGACATGGTAGCTTGGAGGCTGCCTTCCACAACGCGCGAGAGCAGTTGGATTTCTGCTCAGTCACCGGGCATGCGCTCTGGCCCGATATGCCAGCAGCCGCTCCGGACATCCAATACATTCTGGATTTTCACGAGGCGGGTTTTGCGCGGCTGCAGGAACAGTGGGCTGAGGTACAACAGCGCGTGGCTGCTTGGCACCATGATGGTGAGTTCGTGACATTTCTCGGGTTTGAGATGCACAGCAGCGCCGACGGTGATTACACTATCGTCTATCCCGACGCGCAAGGTGATATTCTAACGGCTGCGAGTTTAACAGAACTGCAAGAGCACTTGCGGGCATTACACGAGCGCGGCATTCGCGTCTTAGCCTTCCCCCACCACATTGCCTACAAACGCGGACAGCGGGGCATCAATTGGGACACCTTCGCCGCCGATGTTTCACCGGTGGTCGAGCTTATCTCGATGCACGGGTGCAGCGAGGCGGATGAGGGGCCGCGTCCCTTCTTGCACGTTATGGGGCCGGCAGACCATGCCAGTACCATACAGGTGGGCTTGGCGCGAGGACATCGCTTCGGCATTATCGGCTCGACCGATCATCACAGCGCACACCCCGGCAGTTACGGGCATGGGCGTACGGGGGTCTGGGCTGAAGCGAACACTCGCGCCGCGCTATGGGACGCGCTGTGGGCGAGACGGAGCTACGCGCTCACCGGTGACCGAATCGCGCTGCGCTTCGCGCTCAATGGGCAACCGATGGGGAGCATACTCCCCGCCAGCGAGCAGCGCGAGATCGCGCTGCACATTGAGGGCGGCGCGCCGATTGACTACGTGGACATCGTCAAGAACAACGCGCTATGGCGGCGCATCTCCCGCTGTGATATATCGCGCGCCGCTGACCCCGATGATAATTTGCGCACTAAGCTTATGCTGGAAGTGGGCTGGGGCGAGCGGGGGGCGCGCGCTGATTGGGATGTGTATTTTGGCATCAGCGCGGGGCAGATTATGGCGGTCGAGCCGCGTTTTCGCGGGGCGGAGGTCGTCGCACCTACAGAGGTTGACGCGACGTTGGACGATTTGCCTCTTTCGTGTTGCGAGCGCGCCGGCGCTCACAGCGTACACTTCCAAACCGCGACCCTGGGCAATCCTAACAATTCTACCCCCGCGATGCAGGGCGTCTGTCTGGATGTGGAACTGCCCCTAGACGCTGAAGTCTACGCCGAGATTAATGGACAACGGGTGGCTTACCCCCTGACCGCGCTGCTGGAAGGGGCGCGCGCCGGGCGGCTGGGCAAAATCGCCTCCCCCGCCTATCGATTTCACCGCGCCCCGCGCCGCTGGGAGTTCGATTGGCGCGTCGCGCTGGAAGATCGCGGCACATCGGGCGACTTTTACTACGTCCGCGTGCGGCAACTCAATGACCAATGGGCGTGGAGCTCACCTGTATGGGTGGG
>CAZSIG010000676.1:0-2536 GCA_964606195.1 uncultured Anaerolineales bacterium | reverse complement strand
GCGATGTTTATTTATACAGCGCGGTAGTCTCGACCGGCGTGGCATGGTATCCCACACCAGTCGGAACTTACGAGATTTACGTCAAATATCCCTCGCAGGCAATGTCGGGACCGGGCTATTATCTCCCCGGCGTGCCGCACGTGATGTATTTCTATCGCGGTTACGCGATACATGGCACGTATTGGCATAATAATTTCGGCACGCCGATGAGCCACGGCTGCGTGAACATGCGCAACGCCGACGCGGAATGGCTGTATAATTGGGCGGAGATTGGCACGAAGGTTGTCGTGCAGCAATAAACGCGAAATAGCAAAAGGTTCGCCCCCACATTTCTATTTCTTCCGCCGCAACTCCTCTTTCACCCGCTCCAGCACCTCCTCCACGTGATACACACTGACGCGTTCATCGAGCATCTCCTCAATGTGCGCGGTGACCATGTTCAGCGCGACGACGTTGTGACCTCCCGAAGGGATGATAATATCCGCGTAGCGTTTGCTCGGCTCGACGAATTCCAGGTGCATCGGGCGCACTGTCATTATGTACTGCTCGATGACCGACTCGATAGAGCGACCGCGCTCCTTGATGTCGCGCTCCAGGCGGCGAATGAAACGAATATCCGCGTCGGTGTCTACGTAGATTTTGATGTCAATCAGATCGCGCAGTTCCTTCTCCACGAAGATCAGAATGCCTTCCACCAAAATAATCGGCTGCGGCGCGACGCGACGCATATCCTCGGGGTTGCGCGTATGGGTGGTGAAATTGTAAATCGGCACCTTGACCGATTTGCCCCCGCGCAGTTTCCTCAAATGTTTGATGAACAAATCAGTGTCCAACGCGTCAGGATGATCGAAGTTGACTTTGGCGCGCTCCTTCATCGGCAGATGATCCAACTCCTTATAATAAGAATCGTGCTGAATATACGCGATGCGATCACGCCCCACGCGCTCTAGTATCTGCTCCGAGACAGTCGTCTTCCCCGATCCCGTTCCTCCCGCGACGCCGATGACAATCAACTCATTTTTTTCGGACATAAGTCTCTCTCCGTCTAGTTTAAAAACTCCATTTCGCAATCCGAAACAACCGCAATTCATTGTACCATCAAACTCGCGCGAGGGCAAGCAGATAGAAAGAATGGTTCACCCGCGCACCACCACGTGCCCCAACTCCCCCTCCGCGCCATCCACCTCAATCTGCACGGGCAAAAACTGCTGCACGACCCAGATATTCGTCAACAAATGCTGCGTGACGCGCGCGGTTGTAAATCGCGATTCACCCTGCGCCAGCGCCATCGGCAGTATCAACTGGTCAGCGAGATGTTCGTCCAACGCCGCGCCGCTATCATAATATTTCAAGAATTCACGCGCCGCTTCCTCACCCACCACTTCGGCGCGCTTGCCGCGTTTTCCGAAGGCGATAAAGCCGGCGCGCGCGTTCGCGAATTCTGCAAACAACGAGACGTGGGTGCCGGTATCGCGTGTCTGCGCCGTTACTAAATCGATTTTGGGACGCAAGCCATGTTCGCGCAGTGCTCTGTCCACGCTCTTGCGCTGGCGCTCACCGACGTGGTCGGGCAGATTGGATGTCACCGACATACCACGTAGAGAAACCAAATCGCCGCGCTCCGTCAAATCTATCGCGGTTAACTCTAGTGCGCGCCGCACCTTCACCTTGATCTTGCCCCCGCCGCGCGGGAAGATGCCCCACCGCGCCATCTCGATTTTCACCTCCGCGCCCATTCGCCGCAGCATGGGCAAATAAACGCGCTCCAAATAGTGATAAGGCGGACTCCACGCGACGTGTGTCCCGCCCGCGATGGTGAGGTACGATTGTTCACCCACTTCTATCGCGTCGCTCAATAGCAACGGCAGAATCACCGTCTGGAAAACCAGCCCGACCGAACCCGCGCTGCCCCCCTTCCCCGCGCTGCGGCTCGTCTCCGCCACATCGAAGTGATAACTTCCCGCGTACGGCGCGGTCTGCGGCGCGAAGGTCAAGGTCTGCGAACCCATCTCCGCGCCCGCCAGTTGCGCGGCGCAAAGTTGCGCGGTCGCCAATACGCCGGTTAAATGTTGGGCGCGCAAGCCGGGCTTGCGGCGTCCGGCGCGAATATTCTCGATTTTCATCTCTTTTCCCGTCAGCGCGGACAACGTCAACGCGGTGCGTATGACCTGCCCACCACCTTCGCCATAAGAACCATCAATAATAATCATAACTACTCCTAAGCTATAAAACTGATGAATTTGATATGGGACACTGATACACACTGATGAACATTGATTTTTTCGGCTCTACGCGGATTCGTTGAGTAGGGCAGGTTTCTTACCTGCCGTTTTTGCTGATGATCTAGAACGGCGGCTAAGAAAGCCGCCCTACTTAGGTATTTGGCGCTTCGCGGCTGCCGCACTCACCATCGATTATCCCACGAATCTGCATTGCCCCATTTTTTCTAGGTTATTTAGAATTTCGCGGGTTACAAGCATTGCCCCGAATGAGCGAAAATTAGAGCAATTCGTGCAATTAGTGGCAAAAAATCAGC
>CAZSIG010000675.1:0-2538 GCA_964606195.1 uncultured Anaerolineales bacterium | reverse complement strand
TTGCTATGAGAAACGCGCTGAAGCGCGTTATGTTTCGGTAGCCGCGCCGAGTTCACTTGGCTAATGGCGGCGCGAGCCGCGGGGGTAATTTGAAAGTGTCAGGTAGCTAGTAAAAATTCTAAAACTTGACGCGCTACCACATTTCTGCTATAATCGAACGGAACTATTGTTCTAATTCTTACCGCGTAGGGCAGGTTTCTTACCTGCCGTTTTACTTAGGAGTAATAATACTAATATGGCACAGGATAAAATCATAATTCATGGCGCGCGCGAACATAATCTCAAAAACATCGACGTGGAGATCCCGCGCGATAAATTTGTCGTCATCACCGGCTTGTCCGGGTCGGGCAAGTCCAGTCTGGCGTTCGACACCATCTTCGCGGAGGGGCAGCGGCGCTACGTGGAGTCGCTCTCCGCGTACGCGCGGCAGTTCTTGGGGCAGATGGAGAAGCCGGACGTTGACCACATCGACGGGCTGTCCCCCGCGATATCGATTGACCAAAAGGGCACAAGTCGCAACCCGCGCTCCACCGTCGGCACGGTGACGGAGATATACGACTATCTGCGCCTGCTCTACGCCCGCGTCGGGCTGCCGCATTGTCCGCAGTGCGGACGCGAAATCAGCCAGCAGTCGGTCGAGCAGATTGTGGAGGCGACGCGCGAGATGCCCGAAGGGGCGCGCATCCTCGTCCTCGCGCCGATCATCGCCAATCGCAAGGGCGAACATCGCAAGGTGTTCGAGGATTTACAGAAAGAGGGCTACGTGCGCGCCCGCGTCAACGGCGAAGTGCGCGATTTGGACGAAGAAATCGAGCTGGAACGCTACAAAATGCACACGATTGAGGCGGTGGTAGACCGTCTGGTGATTCCGCCGCGCGATGGAAATGGACAAAATCACGAAGACCGCGCGCGGTTGACTGACTCGATAGAGACCGCGCTGAAAATGGGTAAGGGCGTGATGCTCATCAGCGACGTGAGCGACCGCGACAACCCGCGCGACCATTTCTACTCGGAACATTTCGCGTGCGTACATTGTAACATCAGCCTGCCCGAAATCGAGCCGCGCACCTTCTCGTTCAACAGCCCGCACGGCGCGTGCCCGAAGTGCGACGGCTTGGGCGTGACGATGGAGCTTGACCCCGACCTGCTCATGCCGGACAAATCGCGTACCATTCACGACGGCGCGATTATTCCGTGGAAGGGCGCGGGCAACGGCGGCGGTTACTACGCCCAAATCGTCGTCGCGGCGGCGAAGTACTACGGCTTCTCGACGCGCGTGCCTATTCGCGATCTGTCGCCTAAGGCGATGGACATTTTGCTGTACGGCAGTCGCGGGCAGCGGTTTCACGTCACGCTGAAAAACAAGGAGGGGCGAGTTGTCGAGTACGAAACCGATTTTGAGGGGCTGATACCGCACCTAGAGCGGCGATACCGCGAGACCGATTCGGATGGAATTCGGCGGTGGATTGAGGGCTTCATGGCAACGCGCCCTTGTGTGGCGTGTCAGGGGGCGCGATTGCGAGCGGAGGCGTTGGCGGTGACTATCGCGGGCTTGAACGTCTCGCAAGTGACGCATTTTTCGGTGACGGACGCGCTGGTGTGGGTGGAGAAATTGGAGCAGGTGGACGGGCAGGGGAATTATATCTTGACCTCACAGCAGCGGATTATCGCGCGGCAGATAATCAAGGAGTTGAAGGCGCGGTTGCAGTTTATGATGAACGTGGGGCTGGATTATCTGACGCTCGACCGCCAGGCTTCCACCTTATCGGGTGGCGAGGCGCAGCGCATCAGGCTGGCGACGCAAATCGGCTCGCAGTTGATGGGGGTGTTGTACATTCTCGATGAGCCGACGATTGGCTTGCACCAGCGCGATAACGCGCGGTTGATTAAGACGCTCGTGGGGCTGCGCGATGTCGGCAATACGGTGTTGGTCGTGGAGCACGACGCGGATACGATTCGCACCGCCGACTACGTGCTCGATTTGGGCCCGGGCGCGGGGGAACATGGCGGTGAGGTGGTCGTGGGGGGAACGGTGGAGGAGGTCATGGCTAACCCCGCGTCGCTCACCGGGCAGTATCTGAGCGGGGCGCGCCGCATTCCAATGCGCACTAAACGGCGCGATGGTAACGGCGGGGAGATTATCCTCAAAGGGGCGCGTGAAAACAATCTCAAAAGCATCGACGTGCATATTCCGCTCGGCAAGCTGGTCTGCGTGACCGGCGTTTCGGGGTCGGGCAAGAGCAGTCTGGTGGTGGAGGTGCTGCACAAGCGCCTGGCGCAGATACTCCACCGCGCCCGCAGTAAACCCGGCGCGCACGACGATTTGCTGAACATAGAGTTGATTGACAAGGTGGTGAACATCGATCAATCACCAATCGGGCGGACGCCGCGCTCGAATCCCACGACGTACACCGGCGCGTTCACGCCGATTCGGGAGCTGTTCGCTAAACTGCCCGAGGCGAAGATACGCGGTTATAAAAAGGGGAGATTTTCCTTCAACGTGAAGGGCGGGCGCTGCGAGGCGTGTCGCGGCGACGG
>CAZSIG010000674.1:0-2540 GCA_964606195.1 uncultured Anaerolineales bacterium | reverse complement strand
AAGCGTAGCGGCGCGTTACCAGCACGCTCCAAGCCCCCGTCGCGGGGGCGGCTAAACCCCAAGCATCGCCCTATTCCTAAATGCCCCCGGGGACGGGGGCTGAGAGCGAAGGAACAAACTCGAACTATATCTAAGTTGACGAATATGGGGCACAATCCCCATTGCGTCAGACTCACGAACGATGATGCTTGCGCGGCAACTCGATGCGCTGAGTGGTCGGGTCGGGAAGTGGGCGGCGAAACAGGCGATGTATAACCGCCTCGACCAACGTATCCGCGCTGACGGCGCGCTCGCGCATCTCGTCCACCACTTCGCCCGCCAAGCCGGAACTCTGCTGCATTACCAAATCGCGCACTTCGGGATTCTCCGCCATAATTCCCAACGCGATGTCCAATGTATCATCGAGCGCGACCTGTGCTAATGCCTGACTGCGCGGCTCTTCAGCGCGTCCCAACTCTATCCACCGCGCTATTTCCGCTTTACCTCGCGAAATTACCCTTCTAACCCTTATACGCACAAAAGATGGAATCGGCGCGGCGGACAGCGGTTTTAGCACCGGACGCGCTATTTTGCCCGCCGTTTGCCCCGCGTGTCCCACCGCGCTCATACCTTGCCGAACGTATATCTGTGACTTGAATAACAAGCCGATAGTCGCGTAGCGCGCCAAGTCGAACAGGGTTTCTGGATGGCGCGGCGCGTTCGGTTGAGCGATTATCGCGGAGCGCGGCGGCTGTGGCGCGGGCAATTTGGTATTTGGTTCATCAATTTTATCTGGTGCGTCATTTTCAGACGCGGCACTTTGACGCGGTTTTTGATTGACATAAATGCGGATAGTCTTCGGGCGCGGTTCGGCGCGGTCCGTGAGCGGAATCTCCGGAGACATTCGTTCCGGATACAAAATCGCGGCTTCCTCCTCCCAAAACGGCAAGCGGCGCGTCAATTCACTCCAGCCCAACAACGCGCCTCCCACCACTAAACGCGTAAACGAGCGCACGGTGTTCACCGCGCTATGGCGCTCTTTGTTAGAAAAATCACTCATAAGTTGCTCCTGACCTCACCCCCAGCCCCTCTCCACGTAGTGGAGAGGGGAGTCCTACACTCGCTCCAAGCCCCCGTCTCGGGGGCGGCTATGTGCTAAGCACAGCCCTATTCCCAAGCGCCCCCGTGGACGGGGGCTGAGAGCACAGGTATGGATGTCGCCTACACTTAAATTGACGCGTATGCCCCCGGACCCTCTCCACGTAGTGGAGAGGGGATTCTTGCTACGCGGTTTAGCTTGTGTACCGCGTATCCTGCTCATATTCTTCACGTTTCACGCATCACGTTTCACGTCTTCATCAACTCTCTATAAACTTCCTCCGTCTCTTCCGCGGCGCGCGCCCAAGAGAACTGCGCGGCGCGGGCTGTGGCGCGTTCTCGCAAATCGGCGCGCAACTCCGCGTTCGCCCACACTTCCCTAATCACCTCCGCCATCTCTGCCGCGTTCAAGGGGTCGAAGTACCGCGCCGCGTCACCGCCGACTTCGGGCAAACTCGACGTATTACTACAGATGACCGGCGCGCCGCAGCTCATCGCCTCCAGCACTGGCAAGCCGAAACCTTCGTAAATCGAAGGCTGTACACAGAGCGTCGCCGCGCTCAGGACTGCGGGTAAATCTGTGTCAGGGACATAACCTAGACAACGCACCGCGTCGCGGTAGGGAGAACGCTCCAGCTTGGCAAAAAATTCATCGTAGAGCCAGCCCTTGCCGCCGACGATGACCAACGGGATATGCAATCCCGCGCGGTGCAATATTTCCAGCGCGTCGAGTAGGCGGGCGTGATTCTTGCGCGGCTCGATTACGCCGACTGTCGCCGCGAATTCGTCAGGGAGATGATATTTAGTGCGGACGGCGGCAATCGCTTCGGGTGGCGCGGGGCGAATATGCTTCGCGGCTGCCTCGTGAACGACGGTGATTTTGTCTGCCGCGATGTCATAGTACTTCACGATATCGCGCTTGGTCGATTCGGACACCGCGATAATCGCGGCCGCGCGGCGGCAGTAGAGCGGCATTGCCCAATGGAGATACCAGTAATTCAGTGCCTTGTGATGCTGCGGGAATATCTCATAAATCAAATCGTGGACGGTCAACACGGTCGGCACATTTGAAAGCGGCAGCAGCAAGTGCTCCATCGCGTGAAACAACGCCGCGTCGGGCACGAGGTGGTTGAAGTGAAACCGCGCCAACTGTCCCATCCATACTGCCATACGCCAAGGCTTGTATCCCAACCTAACGCGGCGCATAACAAAACTCCCCCGCTCCCAGAGTTGGGCGAGGGGGGGAGCAATTTTCGCGGCACTATTGTAGAAAAAGGCGTAGCGGTCGGCGTCCCTCTCCACCAGCGCCTGCGCTAAGCTCGCGGCGTATCGCCCCAATCCGGCTTTGCTGTTCGCCGCGGCGGAGATGTCCAGATAAATCTTAGGTTGTCGTTCGTTCACTCAAAATCTACCTTGTAGGTTGATGGACACATCAGATGTCCACATTGCGGACAGGTTTTGCC
>CAZSIG010000673.1:0-2542 GCA_964606195.1 uncultured Anaerolineales bacterium | reverse complement strand
GCCCGGAGTAGTAGGGCAGGTTTCCATACCTGCCATCTTTGGGGCGCGAAAGGGGGACGGCGGCTAGGGGAAGCCGCCCTACGCGCCCGGAGTAGTAGTTTCCATACCTGCCGTTTCCAGTGCGAGAAGGATAGGTACTATGCCCAATTTTAGACGGTATTACATCCCTAACTCCATAGTTTTCATCACCGCGGTTACCACTGACCGTATACCTTATTTTGAAAACGAAGAAAACCTTGCTCTGTTCTGGGAAACATTGAAACGCGTGAAGAATATTCATCCTTTTCGGCTCCTGGCTTATGTCATCTTGCCAGATCACTTTCACTGGCTAATGCGCGTGGATGATGAACAGGGTAACTTCTCTACGGTGTTACACAGTATCAAGCACAATTACACCCTCAATTTCAAGAAACTACGCGATATTAAGACACCAGTTAAGATTTGGCAGAAGAGATTTTGGGATCATATCATTCGCGATGAGCGTGATTTGAATAATCATTTTGACTATATTCACTGGAATCCCGTTAGGCATGGCTATGTGGGGTCTCCCAGAGGTTGGCAGCATTCCACATATCTTCATTGGCTGGAACGTGGGTATTACGAATCCGCCTGGGGATGTGAAGGCGAACCGCGTAATATTAGGGGGATGGTAAAAGAATAGTGGGTAGGGCAGGTTTCCATACCTGCCGTCTCCGGTGCGAGAAGGGGATCGGCGGCTATGGAAAGCCGCCCTACGTGCCCGGAGTAGGGGACGGCGGCTAGGGGAAGCCGCCCTACGCGGTAGAGGAGAATTATGGCACGGACAAACGACGATGACAAGAAATTGACCACGCGGCAATCGGTGGACAGCACAATCAAGACCATCTGCGACATCATGCGCCGCTCGAACTGCGCGGGGGCGATGGAATACGTCCCCGAACTGACTTGGCTGCTGTTCCTGCGCATTCTGGACGAGCGCGAGACTAAAGAGGCAGAGGAGGCGGAGGCGGTCAGCATGGCGTTCACGCCATCGCTCACCGCGCCATATCGGTGGCAAGATTGGGCGGCGCCGGGGGGTGCGAAGCGGCAGGAATTACAGAGCGAAGGGTCGCGTATGGGCAATTTCTTCGCGTTTTTGCACGAGGAGTTGCTGCCACATCTGCGCGAATTGAAAAAACAGCCGGGGGCGACGCCGCGCCAACGCATCATCAGCGAGGTACTCTCCAACGTGCGCCATGTGCGCGTCGATACCGAATACAATATGTGGGAGGTGATCGACCGCGTCAATGACATTCGCGATGATCGCATCGACTCGACGCACATCTTTCCGCTGTCGCAGGTCTACGAAGGGCTGCTGCTGCGTATGGGGGAGAAGCGCAACGACGGGGGACAATTTTTCACCCCCCGCGAGGTGATTCGGGCGATGGTGCGCGTGGTCGCGCCGCAAGTGGGACAGACAGTCTACGACCCCGCGTGCGGCACGGGTGGTTTTCTGGCGCAGGCGTATGAATACATGGCGCGCCGCGAGGACTTGCTGCCTACAGATATAGATACGCTCAAGTATCGCACTTTCTACGGGCGGGAGAAGGATAACACCGTCTATCCCATCGCGCTGGCTAATCTGGTGCTGTATGGTATCGACCATCCGAACCTGTGGCACGGCAACACCTTGACCGGCGGGGAGAGTTACGGCGAACTCTTTCGCGACGCGCCGGAGCTGTTCGATGTCATTCTGACCAATCCCCCCTTCGGCGGCAAGGAGGGCAAGGAAGCACAGACGCGGTTCGATTATAAGACCAGTTCGACGCAGGTGCTGTTTCTGCAACATGTGATCAATAGCCTGAAAGATGGCGGCAGGTGTGGCATGGTGGTCGATGAGGGGGTGTTGTTTCGCACGAACCAAAACGCGTTCGTCAAGACGAAGAAAAAACTGCTCGATGAATGCGACCTCTGGGGCATCGTCAGTTTGCCGGGGGGCGTCTTCACGCAGGCGGGCGCGGGGGTGAAGACGAATCTTCTCTTTTTCACCAAAGGGCCGCCGACGGAGAAAATCTGGTACTATGACCTGTCGCACCTCAAGATTCGCAAGCGTACGCCGCTCACGTTGGCACACTTCGCCTACTTCTTCGAGGTATTGGAAGAGCGCGCCGCTAGCGAGTATAGCTGGACGGTCGAGGTGGCGGCGCGCAAGAAGCAAGCTAAAGCGGATGCCGCGCCGTTGTATAAGGAAGCAGCGGCAAAGAAACGGGCGGCGCGCGAGGCGCGCGATAAGTTGGACGAGTTGAAGGCAGCCAGTCAGCAAGATACCGCGGAGTACGCAGCGGTGGAGACGCAGCTCAAGGAACGGCGAAAAGAGGCGCGCGGTTTACGTCGGCGGGCTAAGGCGATTGAAAACTCGGTCTACGACCTGAAGGCGGTCAATCCTAACATCCAGATTGAGGAAGATACGCGCACGCCGGAGGAGCTAATCGCGGTGATTGAGGAGCAAGGGCGCGCGGTAGCGGCGGCGGTGGCGGCGTTGAGGGAGTAATTTATACACGAGGTAATACATGTGGTCATTTCG
>CAZSIG010000672.1:0-2542 GCA_964606195.1 uncultured Anaerolineales bacterium | reverse complement strand
TCTCTTGAAATTTATGTCGCCCTAAAATTAAATTGACGCATATGCCCCCAGCCCCTCTCCCCAGCAGGGAGCCCCCATGCGGATAGGCTTCGCGCAGGGTTAGGACGAGGGGGGAATCCCGCGAACTACTCATAACGCAGGCTTGCAAGCGGGGACATTCGTTTATTCGTTAATTATTCGTTGCTGGCTTGCCCGGCGCGGGGCATAAGACCCGAAGGGTTTTCCGAAACCCTTCGGGTCTTTCTATGTGGAGCGCCAAAGCTGGTTTGGGCATTGCGAAAAGACGCGGTTCGTGGTATACTTGTGATGTATAAGCTTAGGTGGCGGGATTGCCAAATCCCCACACACTCGGAGCAGCTGGCACTGGTTCAGTTGGATTTGATTCTCTTTAGCCCTGCTCCTAGCCCTCGTCCGCGAGGGCGGTATGGCAACTAATTCGCGCTCAACGCCCCCGCGGACGGGGGCTTAGAGCCATTTGGGCTGACGTCCAATTTAACTGAACCAGTCCCGAGCAGCTTTGCTTCATGCAATCCTAATCAGGAGTACCTATGGCTAAACTAAATTACCTCGATTTCGACCTGCTCATCGAACGCGTCGGAGAGGCGTACATCGTCCGCGTCCTCAACTCCCCCGCCGGGCGGGCCAAGGCGACCTTCGCCCTGCCCTTCTCCGACCTGGAGT
Source organism: uncultured Anaerolineales bacterium (assembly GCA_964606195.1). Classification (GTDB taxonomy): domain Bacteria; phylum Chloroflexota; class Anaerolineae; order CAZSIG01; family CAZSIG01; genus CAZSIG01. Next base: position 1,861 of record CAZSIG010000672.1, on the reverse strand, counting down.
TGGAAAACTTCTTCCTGCGCATCGGGCAGAGCCGCACAAGGGTGCGCGGTTTGGGAACATCGGAGATGGAGGCGGTGGAGAAGTTCGGCGGCAGCCTGTTCGGAGCGGTCTTCGACGGCGCAGTGCGGGGCTGTCTCGATAGCAGTCTGAACGAAGCGAAACGCCGCGATATGGGGCTGCGCCTGCGGTTGAATCTCAAAGACGCGCCGGAACTGGCAGACCTGCCCTGGGAATATCTCTGCAACCCCGACCTATCGCGTTTCCTCTCCCTGTCGGTAGATACCCCCATCGTGCGCTACCTCGACCTCGCGGAACAGATTCCCCCGCTAGAAATTACCCCCCCGCTGAACGTGCTCGTGATGATTGCCAGCCCCACCGACTACCCCCCGCTCAATGTAGAGCGTGAATGGACTAACCTGAAAGATAACCTCGCGGATTTGGAGCGGCGCGGGTTGGTGAAATTGGAACGAATGGCGACAGCCACGCTGTCGAACCTACAACGCCTGCTGCGGCGCGGCGAATATCACATCTTCCACTACGTCGGGCACGGCGCGTTCGACACGCGCGCCCAAGACGGCGTGCTGCTGCTGGAGGATCAGGAGAGACATGGCAGAAAGGTGCGCGGGCAATATCTGGGCACGCTGCTGCACGACGAGCGCAAGATGCGCCTGGTCGTCCTCAATTCCTGTGAAGGGGCGCGCGGCTCGCTCACCGACCCCTTCGCGGGCGCGGCGCAAAGTCTGGTGCAGCAGGGGCTGCCCGCGGTCATAGCCATGCAGTTCGAGATTTCGGACGACGCCGCCATCGTCTTTGCGCACGAATTCTACGGCGCGATAGCCGATAGTTATCCCGTAGATGCCGCGCTCGCGGAGGCGCGCAAGGCGATCTTCGCCCAACCGGAGAGCAACGTGGAATGGGGCACACCGGTGCTATATATGCGCTCGCGAGACGGCGTGCTGTTCACCATAGCGAAACTGGCGCACGTCCCCCCCGAAACGCCCCGCGTCTCTACCCCGCCACCGCCGCCGCCCCAACCGGAAAGCGTGCCCAGGCTATATTTTCAGGGCAGAGGACATCTCCGCAAAGAGGAATGGCGCGAGGCGTTGGCATGTTTCCAGCGCGTCGTCGCGGCTAATCCCGATTACAAAGATGTGCAGGAAAAATTGGCGGAGGCAGAAGCACAGATACAAAGCCAGCGCCAAGTAGAGGAGTTATACAGCGCGGCGCGCGAACTATGCCGCGATGAACTGTGGCCTGAGGTCATAGAACTGTTCGCCGAGATCTCCGCCATCGCGCCCACGTATTCCGATTCCGAGATGCTGCTGGCGTCCGCATGGTACGGTCAGGCGATGATGTCGATGGACGCGGAGAACTGGGCGGCGGCGGTCGAGCAGTTGGAGACGCTTCACGGAATAGCCTCCGATTATCAGGACACGAGCGTGCTGTTGGAGATAGCGCGCGAAGAATTGGCGCGGGTGGTTCACCAACGTAAGTTGGATAAGCTCTATACCCAAGCCGAAGCCGCGGAGCGTGACGAGGATTGGTCTGCCGCGATAAAACATTGGGAAGCGCTGTTAGAATTGCAGCCCGACTATCGCGACGCGACACGCCGCCTCGAAGCGGCGCGGCACAGTCAAAAATTGTACGCGCTATACACTCAAGCTCGCGAGGCACATCAGGCGGAGGAGTGGGCAGAAGTAATCGCCCTATTCGCGAAGATACAAGAGATGGCGCCGCAATATCCCGACGCGGAGGGGCTGTTGGCTACGGCGCAGGAGCAGCAAGCCGCGCAGCGTAGAGCACAGGAGTTAGCGCAACTGTACCAGCGCGGTATGGAGCATCTCGAAGCTGAGGAATGGGA
>CAZSIG010000671.1:0-2546 GCA_964606195.1 uncultured Anaerolineales bacterium | reverse complement strand
TTCATTAAAATTCACGCTCGCGGCGCGATAGACAACTATTCAGAAAACTCGGCGCACTCCGCGCCCTCGGCAGTAAAATTATGCTGAATTTGCGTAAGTCCTGCCCTGTAAGAATGAAACGCTATGAGCGATAATAAAACACCGAACGCACCTCCTTATAGGTGTCCATATTTAGGAAAACAAGACGATCCAACCACTTATTATACCCAGCCGACCGGACGGCATCGTTGTTATCGTTGGGGCAGACCTTTGCTGATCTATCAACAAGATCAAAAGGCATACTGTCTATCTCCCGCGCACGTTCACTGTCCGCGCCTAGAGGATCCGGACGCGCTGCCTGTAAAAGCTTCGAGTAGAAGCCGTACATCGCGCCGCCGCCGGCGTAGTTCGAGAAAACGCGCCATCTTTGATATTACTCCCCAGCAAGCGATGATTTTACTCGCCCCGTTAGCAGTTATCGCGGTCTCCGCGTTATTGATAGTGTGGCTGCTGACGCGGTCAATAGGCGGAGGCATCTTCGGTGCACCGACGGATGTCCCTACTCCGGGCAAAGGGAGTCGGGCGATCTCGTTGCCGCGTCCCACTATCGATTGGCGCGCATTCTTCCCCGTTGAGGGCACACCTACTGTGGCGGCAACGGTACCATCGGGACCAGGCGTCGCTTTTAAGAGCGCGACGCCAACTTCTGGCGCGGCAGGGACGCCGCTATCACCTCTACCAGGGGGCGCGGCGGTGTCTCCTACTCGAGGCGCGTCAAATGCTACTATGATTCCGATAACACTAGCACCGCTACCCACTTTGACCTCCGCGACGACAAGTCCTACAGATGCAATTTCGGAGACAGTCACTGTCACTGTGACCAACGCGGCGATAACCGTTACGAAATCAGCAACAGTTGTGGATACGCCAACTGTATCGACGACCGCGACAACGATCATCACCCCGACGCGTTCCCCTACCACCACAGCTACTCGCCGGCGCACCGCGACCGCGACGCCGACTATCGCGCCAGCGGAGACGGTGATTCTAACGCGTACCTCCACGCGTCGCGCCGCAAGTGATGGAGGGTATCCGGCGCCTCAAACCTCGATTCCTCCGCTTACAGGTTATCCTGGCCCAGAATCGCTGCGCCAGCCCACCGCCGTGAGTTACGCCGCGTTGCCTCCAATATCTCCGACTTCAGCCACGCCGAGTACCAGGTTGGCACTCTGGTCAGACCTTTGGCCTGATGTGGGGGACTTGACGCGCATCGTGTTGGGACCTCTCCCGACGCGCACCGCTACACCTACCGCAACCTTCACGCCCACCCCCACGCCGTCATCCACCAACACATCGACGCCGGGCCCCACTTTGCCGCCGACGGAGACGCCCACCATCACCCCCACGCCGACGCTCTCTCCTACGCCGACTGAGCCACCGTTCACTTATGTGGTGACGGAAGTTAAAAAGTGGGAAGAATTCGCGGGTGAGCCGCCGCGCTGCGAGAAGGTCTTTGGCGTGATCAAAGACATCTATGGCAGGATCGTCACTGATGTCGCGGTGCGAGTGCGCTGGCGCGAAAGCCCCGCTTATGATACCGCGGTCTTTGTCGGAGAGGAGGGGTCTAATCCATTCCATAGCGATGGCACTTACGAATTTTGCTTATCTCGCGGGAATTTCTTGATGGACATTGTAGTACCCACTCTGGATCATAACGAGTTCCCCTGCTGCCCAGATCAAACCACTGAGGAAGTGTGGTTTACCACCGCGGACAAGAGCGATGCCTATCGCAAGATGCACATTGAAATCAACTGGCTGAAAACCTGGCCGGATCCGACGAGTACTCCCCCCGCGTGGGTATGGGGCTGTTGCCCGACACATACGCCAGAACCCACTAAACCGCAACCCAGCGCGGTTGTGCCCACATCTACTCCCACTCCATACGAAGTGGATACCGGCGCGGTTTATCAAGCTGAAGTTGGCTCGGTTAATGTTAGACGATTGCCCACACCGCGCCCTACAGTTTGTCAGTGTTGGGGCGTGGACTGCGAGTTCGGTGAACGTACGGGACCTAATAGCTATATCCGCTGCTCCGAAACCGGTACTCACGAATGTGATGAGATTTGGGGCGTCGTTCGCGACCCCGCCGGAAATATTGTCACCGAAGGGGTGGGCGTACATGTGGAATGGGAAGCGGCGGCGGTTTGGGAACATACTTATGTGAATTATCCCGCGGATTCGCGATCTAAGCCGTTCGATTTGGATGGAACGTATAATTTCTGTCTGGAGCATGGCTTGTATCGCTTCTCTGTGATTGATTCGGAGACTGGCAAGCGACTGAGCGACTATTTCCGCTTGCAGACGAAGGGCGCGGTTAAGGGCAAGTATGAGCGCGCGGACTTCACGCCTATATTTGATTGGGATACTTATTACGAAGATTTCGTGAGTTATCAAGATAAGGTCACATTTGAGCTTAATTGGGTGCCCGCGCGGCATGGCTTCTCTAATACGCCGACGCCGTCATCCTCGGATACTCCTACCCCAACACCAACACCGACCGCTACCGC
>CAZSIG010000670.1:0-2551 GCA_964606195.1 uncultured Anaerolineales bacterium | reverse complement strand
AGGCGGCGGTTAGATAGGCGGCGGTGAAGACCTCCAGCGTCTCCGCGAAGGGATAGGCACGGAGCATCTTCTTCCCCAACTCCATCTGCAACTGATACACGCGCAGCCAATCGAACAAATCACGCGCCATCTGGCGCGCTATATCCACCTGTGCGCGCAGGCTCTGCACCGTCCCCGCGAAATCGAGCAACCGCTGGTAATGCCGCGTTTTGTCCTTAGCCGCTTCGTCCTCCCCCGCGGCGCGATACAGCCGCGCCAGCGTGGGGGCGGCGCGGTCGGGGCTGGGCGTGTATAGCTGCTCCAGCGCTGTCGCCAGGGCGCGCGCCCATTCCCGCCGCTCCGCGTCTCCGCTGTATTTGCCCCAGACGTGCCACTGATAGCGCGGCGTGAATTGGTACTGCCACAGAGTATGCTCCTCGGCGTAGCGCCTCACCGTCACATGCCCCACCTCGCGCAATATGCCCCAATATTCCTCCGTCTCCGCCAAATAGTCATCCAAGAAATCGATGAACTCGTCGTGGTCTAGCCCAAAGACCTCCGCCACCGCCGGCGCGGTGAAAATCTCCCCCTCCACCGCCGCGCAGCGCAGAAAGTCGTACACTTGCGCTACGGTATAAGGGGCATCGCGCCCCTCTAACAACTCCCGCACCTGTGCCTCCGCCTGTTCCTTCGCGTCGCCCCAGACTAGCCACTCGCGGCGCGAGTCAATCACCCACGCCCCCCGCTTCGTGCGGGATACCGCGCCCTCCCGCCGCCACTCCTCCCACAGCGTATGCACCAGAAACGCGTCACCGGCGGTCAAATTCCACAGCCGCCACGCCAATTTCGGGGATAAACCGTAGTGCGCCCCGATTTCCGCCTCGGTCAAGGCGCCCAAAAATCGCGTCTCGCCCAAGCCGCGCTTGGTCAAGTCGCGCGCCAGCCACAGCGGCTCCGATAAATCCGCTTTGGCGATTTGCGCCAGCGGCAGCGGCGCCTCCACCGTGATGAGGATGAGCGCGGGGATGTCGTGCGCGACCTCTCTTGCCCAGCGGCGCAGCCAGTCTATCCATTGTGATTGGGCATCTTCCAAGTCTTGCAAAACCAAGACCAACGGCGCCTCTTGCGCCGCGCGCCGCGCCGCCTGATAAAAGACCTTCTCCGCGTCATCATCGCGCAGATGCAACCCGGGCACCTGGCGCGCGATTTGGGCGATTAGCGCCAAGCCATGTTCGCCCAATGCCGTCGCGGTGTGAGGCAACTGAGTGGCGATTTCCGCCGTATCGATTTCGGCGGGAATCTGCACGCCGAACCTGACCAGCGCGGTGGTGAGCGGCACCACCTGCGCCAACTGCTCAATCACAGCGCGGCACAGCGCGGCGCGTCCACTTCCCGTCTCACCCAGAATAAAGACGAAAGCGCCCTTGCCCTTGTCGCGAATTTCGGCGAATTTTCGACACAGATATTGCAACTGTTCTGCGCGCCCGATGAGTTCGGGTAACTGTGGGGGCGGCGGCTTATAGTCGAACTTCTCCATCATCTCGGCGGGGCGCGCCGCGTCGGGCGCGAGTTGCGCCTGCAGCAGTTCTTCTATGCGCTGAATTTGCGCGGGGTATACCTCAAACTTATCGAGCATCGCGATGATGTTCGCGTGTTCCGCGCTCAATCGCTCCAATCGCGCCGTTACCTCTGTACGCCAGGTGCGCACTGCGGGCAGTTCGGGCAGCGCGCTGATAATGCGCGCCATATCTTGGTTCGCCGCCGCGCGGTCATTTTGGCGCAGCGCCAATAACTGCTGAAAAAAGACCGCGTCGCGCACCTTCTCGTTTCGCTTGATACCCTCCTCCACGAAATGGAACGTGATGCCGTTCAACAGTTGCGCCTCCAGATGCCGTTGTAAACTTCCGGGCAAATCTGCCCACAGCCCCAAACGCTCCAGCGCGGCGCACAATTCCGCCGTAATCGCGGCGCGGTCGGTGAATAGGCGAGCGACATCGGGCCCCCACGGCTCGGCGTCGGCAGGGGTCAGCGGCAGGAGTTGGTCGACGATTTCCGCGCTAGCCAACAATTCGCCCCGCGCTTGTACCAATTCACGTTCCGCTGCGGGTAGTTCGGCGAGCGCGGGTTGGTACGCCCGAAAGATGTCGCGCACCGCGGCTTGGTAGGCGGCGCGAATGGCGCATTGAATATCGCGGTTGACCTTGTCATCCATCCAGCGGTCTAGCGTATTCTCTTTCAGCAGGTCCGCGGCGACGTTCTGCGCCACGCCGCCGACCATCTCCCCCATAAAAACGCCAATACTGGCAAGTAATGTCATACTATACCTCCATGTGAACCAAAATTCGTAGGGCGGCTGCGCGAAGCCTACCCGCAGGGGTTAGGGCTTTCTCAAAGTCCAACCCGCGCAACCAAAACCTCCCGCAGGTTTGATTTTCTGGCCGAAATACATCGCCCTATAACCATAACCGCGCGGGAGCAAGGTTACATTGGTTGAACCTGCGGGAGGTTCGCCGACTTTGAGAAAGCCCTCCCGCAGGGGTATTCCCTAGCCGCCGTTTCATACACGCGCGCC
>CAZSIG010000669.1:0-2553 GCA_964606195.1 uncultured Anaerolineales bacterium | reverse complement strand
TTTTCGTCGGCGCGCCCTTCATCAGTGTGACCGGCGATTACTACGAAATGGGGTCTATCATCATCACGCGTATCGTAAGTTGGATTTTTCCGAGCTTTCCTTGGATACTGTATCGCTCCGATGACACGTTCAGACTCATCAGCGAGATTATGGGCGCGCCGCTTACCTATGGTATCACCGGCACCGCGTCCGTTATCGGCGCGGTTTTGCTCATTCTATTATCTTTAATCGTCAGTGTATGGCTCATCGGTTTAACCCATTTGGGCAGCACTTATATCGCAAATTTAATTGAGAGGTTGAATACTTATGTCAAGAAGGAAACGACGTCAGGAGAAGCGCGCCGCGCAGGCTAAGGCTGAAGCCACAGCCGCAGAGGAGAAACAAGCGAAAACAACTGAAACATCGGCTGAGGGAATCGAAGAGACACCACCTACGCCCTTCTGGGAACGCGTGCTCGACATGGTGCGAGAGAATCGCCAAATCATTCAGTTCGTCGTAGTTTGGGCAGTGCTGGTCTTAATCGCGTCATCGTTGTTACAATGGGAACCGGTGGTGCGTTCCCTGATAGATCCATTCACTGAGGTGATCGCCCGTATCGCGGGAAATCTAATCAAACTGTTCGGGACCGAAGTGACCATAGATGGCGCGGTTCTGCAAGGCTCTGGCTTAGCCATTCAGATAATGAACAACTGCAACGCGGTCTATGAAATGTTCATCTTCTCCGCCGCGGTGATCGCGTTCCCCACCCCCATTAAGAATAAGGTAGTGGGCATTGTTCTGGGCTTGCTCGTTATCTACCTCGTCAATCTGGCGCGAGTTTTAGGATTATTCTATATCGGTACTTACATGCCCAATCTATTCGAAGGAGCACATATTTATGTCGCGCAAATCTTCTTCATCGTCTTTGTCGCGATGGTTTGGATTTTCTGGATCGAAAGATTCACCCAATCGCCCCCCGCTAACGCGCAGAATGTTGCTGTTCACGATTAAGTTCGTCATCTTTTTCGTCATCTTCTATCTGTTGTGGCAGCCGTTCATAACCACTTACGGCGAATGGTTAGCCCGCGCCGGCAATTTCGTCTGGCCGGTGGTTACGGGCGATAACGCGAAACTACAATTGAACGAGAAGGGACAATTCGAGGGGGGAAAAGAGGTATTCGGTACTAAGGTAGCTCACGTGAAGCTTGCGCACGCGTGGGAATTTGTCTTCACGATGGTCGGTTTTCTCTCGCTTATTTTCGCGAGTTCTGGTTTAGGATTAGTCGCGCGGCTCAAGGCTTTGATTCTCGGTATCGCGGGGATGTTCGCCGCACATCTATTTCACGTGCTCGTCTTCGCCGAAAGCGCGCTGGCGGGCTGGTACGTGAACGGGCTGCTTCCCTCTGAGACCTATACCGCGCTCGTCGAACAGGGCATCACCCCCGCGTTTTCTTATACCGCCACGCAATACCGCGTCCTCCTCTGGCTGACCAATTTTTGGGACACCGCGGGACAACATATTTGGCCGGTCATCCTATGGGCTGCGCTCAATATATGGTACAAACGCGGCAGGGAAGGACGTTGGGCAGAGCGTATCCTGTGAACGATAGAAAGTTCCTCTTTCGCGTACTGATTTGCTTCACCATCATCACCCTCTTTATGACTTATCCCCTCGTCTGGCATTTCACCACCGCCCTGCAGGACCGCCAAGACCCGCTTCTCAACGTCTGGATAATCAGTTGGGAAGTTCACCAACTGCTCATCAATCCTCTAGATCTGTATCGTGCCAATATTTTTTATCCCTACCCCAACGCGCTCACCTATTCCGAAATCCTCTTTCCCAACGCGGTGCTCGCCATGCCGCTGTTACTCATCACCAACAATCGCGTCATGGTTTATAATCTCCTGTTCTGGTCTACATTCATCCTCTCCGCGTTTGGTATGTATCTTCTCGTTTATTACTTGACCGGCAAGCGCGGCGCGGGAATTATCGCCGGACTGATTTTCGCCTTTTCCCCTTATCGCTTCGGACATCTCAGCCAACTGCAACTACTCACGATGCAATGGATGCCGCTAACATTTCTATGTCTGCACAAAGCGATCTCTTCTGATACCGCGCGGACTCAAACGCGGCGCGGCAAATGGTTCTTTTTAGTCGCGTTCTTCTTCGTGCTCCAATCGCTCTCCTCTTTTTACTACGCATTCTACCTCGCGTTCGGCATCGCGCTGTATCTACTCGTCTTTCTCGTCGCGCACCTTTGGCGAAAGAGATTTACCGATTTGCCGATTCGCAAATTTGCCCACTTATTCATCGCAATGCTCGGCGCGGGTTTGGTCATCTTACCCTTTATCATTCCATACTATCAAACGCGCGCCGCGCAGGGCGTCGAGAACGATTTAGCCATCAATGAGCACTTCTCCGCGAGCCTTCAAGCATATCTGTACCATGCCCCCGAAAATCCCCTCTACGGACGCGTGCTAGACCGTTTCGCCTACGATTATGGCGAATGTTGTCCGCCAGATTACCTCTTTCCGGGTATCATCGCGCTACTCCTCGCGATTTATGCTATCTCT
>CAZSIG010000668.1:0-2562 GCA_964606195.1 uncultured Anaerolineales bacterium | reverse complement strand
AACAGCCATGCAGCCTTGGGAGACTGCATGGCTGCTACTCTGTCGGAGTTATTTACGCGCTGCCTTCTTGGCTTCCCAGTCCATACGCCACTCGCTGATCGGATCGCCACCGACCGGGCTGATAACTACATTAGTCAACCACGGTTTGTGCAACCGAACATAAGTGTAATAGTAGATCGGCGCGATGCCTTGTTCGTTCATAAAGAGTTCCTCAGCTTGCCTGTAGAGTTCCTCGCGTTGTTCTGGATCGGACAACCGCGCTGCCTCTTCGACTATAGCGTCAAACTCATCATTGAAGAACTTAGCATAGTTCTGTCCCGATTTAGAGTTGAAGACCTGATTGAGCCAGTTATTCTGATCGGGATAATCCGCGCACCAGCCAAGACGATAGACATTAGGCTTATCCTCATCTGGCGAGTCAGGTAACAATGTTTTCAAATAAACTGTCCATTCCTGAGTTTCGATGGTGATATTTGCCTTCGGGAAAGCCTCTGCCCACATAGCCTGAACCGCCTGCGCGATTTGGGCGTGCGCCTCGCTGACATTGTGCATCAGTATTACGTCAATACCTTCACCTTCGGGATAACCCGCCTCTGCCAGCCATTCTTGCGCCTGGGCGAGTTGCTCCTCGTGACTATCCATAACCATCCAACTACCGATGGACATATCATTCGCGACGTTGCCGAAGATTCCCGGAGGCGCGAAACTGTGCGCCGGAACTTGTTCACCCTTGAGTAGGTTGTCAATTAGGGGCTGGCGGTCAATCGCCGCGGCGAACGCCTTGCGTACCAAGACATCATCGAACGGCGGCTTGGTGTTCACGAAACCGTAGTAGTAAGTACACAACCGCGGCGCGATGTAAAGCTCCTCGCTGAGCTGCGGATCACTCTTGATGCGGTCCATATCCGGCAGCGGGGGCCCCCAACCGGGGTTCGCCATCATGTCAATCTCATTAGCCTCGTACATTGCCATCGTAGTTGATGCTTCTTGAATAACAGGTCCCTGAATGACCTCAATCTGTACATCATCAGCATCGAGCCACAACGGGTTTTTGATTAAGCGCAGGAACGCGCCGTGTGTCCACTCTTCGAGAGTATAGGGACCATTGGTGACGACCATACCGGCTTCGACCCACCTGTCACCAAATTCTTCGATGGTCGCTTGTGGCAACGGATAAGCAACCCACATTGCCGCGATGGAGGCAAAGTATCCCGCCGGCTCTTTCAAAGTGAACTGCACGGTGTAATCGTCTAATGCCTCGACTCCTACCGCGTCGCGAAGCTCTTCAAAGTTCTCCGCATTGATGTCAGCGGTGTTGAATTCCTCGGCGCCCTGAATTACATAGAGCATGAACGCGTAGTCAGACGCAGTCTTGGGGGATAGGTTGCGCTTAACCGCGAATTCTACATCATGCGCGGTCACCGGGCCCAGTTCCTCAAATTCGTTGGTGCTGAGATTCAGATGCACCCAGTTCACATCGTCGCGCATCTTGAACGTCCAGACTAAGCCGTCATCAGAGGCTTCCCACTCAGTCGCCAACTGCGGTACAACATTGGCTGACTGATCGAAGGCGAGCAATCCCATGAACATTTGCTCAATTAACCAGTGAGAGGTGGTGTCGGTAGCCAAGCCCGGATCCAAAGTGGGTGGCTCGGAGCCGAATATGAGGTCCAGCGTAACGCGGTCATCTACTTCTCCAGCCGCGGGCACCTCGACCACTTTCTCCACTTCCTTCTCGACCACGACGGTCTCTTTGACGACCTTCTCAACGACCTTTTCTTTCTCTACCTCGACGGTTTGGACTACCTCTTTCTCGACTACAACCTCGCGCTCCACCTCAACGGTCACTACCTTCTCAATGACCTGGGGTGTCGGCGCCGCGCAAGATGAAATAATCAAGCTGGCCACCACAACCAACGCGAACAAAGACATAAGTTTCTTCATTATCCTTTTCTCCTTCCTCTAAAATATTTTCGTACCGACAAACATTAAGGGCACGCGAACATCATGCCCTTTCCACTAAACAAATAATACTATTTTCCCTTTGCACCACCTCCTTTGCTGGTACCACTAACCCCGCGAATGGTCGCGGGAACCTCCGACAAGGTATTATAACATCTAGACCATAAAAATACACTATTCCTTAGAACAGGCTAATACCTATACTAATGACTAGTTTTTTACCTAGCCAGCAGTATAGGTATAAACCGCGCTGTCCAGTACGGCTTTATCATTCTCGCGATAGTTATCGCCTTGACAGAACACTGATGGCACTGATATAACTGATTAACACTGATTTTTTTAGTACCACAACTAGCTACCTGACACTTTTGAAGAATGGAACGCGGATTTTCCTGATTTAGCGGATTAACAAGGATAGGACTTACGCAACTTCAAAGTATTTTTACCGCCGAGCACGCGGAGAGCGCAGAGTTGGGGCTACAGTTTTTATCTACTGAAACCTTATAACCTTAAATGAAGGGATATGAACGCATATGTTGGAGGCAAAATTATTCCTTTAAGAGATCTCCGCGTCCGTCGTTTATCCCCGCACGGGGACGC
>CAZSIG010000667.1:0-2563 GCA_964606195.1 uncultured Anaerolineales bacterium | reverse complement strand
CGTGTTTGCGGTAGGGGCAAACCTATGTGTTTGCCCTGTAAAACCGCGTGTTTGCAGTAGGGGCAAACCTATGTGTTTGCCCAAAAATGGGAAAAAGATCGAAAAATTTGCTTAATGATTTAAGGAGGATAGAATTATGACTTTTGGCGAAAGATTAAAAAAAGATTTTAGTACTATGACGTTGGTGCTCATTCCGGTCGCGATCGCGCTTAACGTGGTAATAGGGCAAATCGTAGTGCTGCTCAGGCTACCGGTTTACCTCGATTCCGTCGGTACCGTATTCGTGGGAGTTGTCGCGGGACCCTGGGCTGGCGCGTTGACCGGCACCCTGTCGAACATCATCTGGGGCATCATCATCGACCCCAACGCCTTTCCCTGGTTCCCTGTAGCTCTATGTATCGGTCTCGCGGCGGGCTTTTGCGCTAACTTCGGCTTGTTCAAAACCTGGTGGAAGGTCGCGATTACCGGGTTCATCATCGCGCTGACCGCCGCGATCGTCTCCACACCCATCGGTGTATACCTGTACGGCGGCATCACCGCCAGCGGCTCGTCGTTCATCACCGCGTACCTGATGGCTACCGGGCGCGGGATAGTCGAATCGGTATTGAGCACCAACTTCCTGGTCGAGCCGGTAGATAAAATTGCTACAGCTTATCTGGCTTGGTTCATCATCAAGGGGCTGTCGGGGCGTTATCTCTCTCGCTTCCCGCGCTCCGAAAACGTGGCGTAGGCGCGATTTTCGTGTCCATAGCCTAAAACCTCCCGCAGGTTTGAGTTTGTCCCCGCGTGAACGCAGGCTAGAACTGAGTTCTATTGATCGCGAGACCGCGATTTGGCTAACCTGCGGGAGGTTAGCATTAGTGAAAAACGATACGACTGAGATTAGAGCTAGAGTCAGCGCGGTCTCCCCCGCGTCTCTCTCTAGCTCTCTATTCTAGTCAAGGTTCTTTGGGAGTTTGCAGAGTAAGGCAGGTTTCCATACCTGCCGTATCCGTGATTATCTCAAACGGCGGCTATGGAAAGCCGCCCTACATGTCATTTTCTTCGCGCATCCTGCAAAGCCTAAAGCTAGGAGGTGAACCGTTGGCTGAACGACTCTCACTTTATATAGACCGCGATAGTCCGCTGCACCATCTGAACCCCCTCACCAAGTTGACCATCGCCTTCTGTCTGCTCTTTATCGGTTTCTTGGGGCCTTGGTACTGGCTCGCGACCGTTAGCTATCTATTCGTTCTTTTTCCCCTCAGCTTATGGGGCAAAATCGGCGCGGAGTTCGCGCGCACGACATTTCGCCTTATTCTCCCCCTTGCGGCTTTCCTTTTCGGAATGCAATCGCTCTTTTACCCCGGCGGAGAGACGGTGCTCCTAGATTTATGGCTCGTTTCAATCAAGCTGGAAGGGGTGCAGTTCGCGTACCTGACCGCCAGCCGCATCATGAACATGGTGGGGGCGTTTTTGTTGTTGCTCTTTACCACTCACCCCAGCATGTTGATGACCGCGCTGAACAAGCGCGGGATGCCCGCGGCGCTGACCTACATTATCATCAGTACGCTGCAAATTATTCCACAGATGCAAGCCAAAGCCAACACCATCACCGATGCCCAACGCTCACGCGGTTTGGAGACAGAGGGCAATATCAAACAGCGCGTTCAGGCTCTATTGCCACTGGTGGGACCGCTTGTCTTCGGCTCGTTGGTCGACGTAGAAGAACGTGCCATCGCCATCGAAGCCCGCGCCTTCAAAGCGAATCGCCCTAAAACGAACCTGATCGAGGTTACAGATTCGACCGCGCAAGGCGTCCTACGCGTTGGACTGATCGTTCTGACATTACTGATAATCGGAGCAGGAATATGGCTGTAATAGAAGTTGAAAATCTGATTTATAGTTATCCACACACCGATAAACCCGCGCTGCGCGGGTTGTCGCTGCAAGTTGCCGAGGGGGAATTCGTGGCGGTCATCGGCGCGAACGGCGCGGGCAAGTCTACGCTCTGCTATACCCTCACCGGCTTCGTGCCCCATTTCTTTCAGGGCGAAATGACGGGGCGCGTTAACGTGGCGGGACTAGAGACGCGCGATCATCATCTCGAAGATATTGTGTTGGTGGCGGGTTTGGTTTTCCAAAATCCGTTCAATCAAATCTCTGGCGCGAAGTTTACGGTGTACGAAGAGATAGCCTTTGGCTTGGAGAATCTCGGCGTGCCGCGCGCCGAAATGCGCGACCGCATAAGTCGCGTCCTAAATCTAGCCGGCATCAGCGATCTGGCAGATCGCTCACCCTACGCGCTATCCGGCGGACAGCAGCAGCGCGTCGCGCTCGCCTCGATGCTGGTGATGGAACCGCGTGTGCTGGTGCTCGATGAACCCACGTCTCAATTAGACCCCATCGGCAGCCGCGAGGTTTTCGCCGTCATTCGCGAGTTAAGCCATCAAGGGATAACGGTGGTACTGGCGGAACACAAACTAGAATGGGTCGCCGCGTTCGCCGACCGCGTCATCGCGCTGGCAGAGGGGGAGATCATTCTGAACGGCGCGCCCGCCGAAGTGTTGACCTCTCCATTGCT
>CAZSIG010000666.1:0-2567 GCA_964606195.1 uncultured Anaerolineales bacterium | reverse complement strand
TTGTAGCCGTAATAAGCCATCACGGCTAGCGGCGCGAAGTACAGCAGCCCGCTGATGCACGCCAGTGGACAACAGAGTGCGCTCATCGCGCCGGTGATGATGGTCAATACGATCCAGAACGCGACCGATACTACCGACAATCCCAGCGACTGCACCGCGTGGTATTTCTGGTAGGCGCGTTCCTTCAATTCCTCTTTTAGCAAGATAATCGCGGGGACGACGACGGGAACGACATAAGCGAGCAGTGCCATCAAGCGGTCGTCATCGGTCACTTTCGCGCTGGGGACGACGGGCGGTAAAATGCTCGCCGCCGCGCTGTCATCCTCCGCGGTTGTGCTCTCCGATTCTTCCACTAATTTCTTAGTCTTTACTTCCTCTGTCTCTACCTGTTCAGTTTCAACTTCCTCTTCATCTATCAGTTTTTTCGTTTGTGCATCCATAAAAAACACCTCCTTATGTGAAAATTTCACGTGTTTCTATAACCCTATACGTGTTAATCTACGTTATGTCGCGCCGAGTTATGAAAAATGTGTGAGACATGGTAAAATATAGGCGCGGTGGTCAGCATTGACCGCGCATAGCGCACCCATAAAGGGTGCGCCTACAGTGTAGCCGCAGGCTTGACGCCTGCGTTTAGCTTTGTACAACAATCGAGATTAGTGATTACGTTTTGGGAGAGATTAAATGACACGAGTGATTTTTATGGGTACCCCTGATTTCGCGGTGCCCGCGTTGCAAGCATTGATTGACCAACCCGATTATGAAGTGATAATGATAGTGACCCAGCCCGACCGCGCCAAGGGGCGCGGCAAAAAAGTGACCGCACCCCCGGTCAAACGAACTGCGGAGGCACATGATGTAAAAGTCATGCAGCCCGAATCGCTGCAAGATACGGAAGTAGTAGCGGAACTGCGCGATGCCGCGCCTGATCTGATCGTCGTCGCGGCGTACGGGCAGATTTTACCCACTGAAGTGTTGAATCTGTCGAAGCGTGGCTGCATCAACGTTCACGCCTCGCTGCTGCCGCGCCATCGTGGGGCAGACCCAATTAGCGCCGCGATATTGGCGAACGACGCGGAGACCGGTGTGACGGTCATGTTGATGGCTGAGGGATTGGACACCGGGGATATTTTGGCACAGGCGCGGTGTCCGATTACAGAGGAAGATACAAAGCTGACCCTGACGGAGAAATTGGCAGAACAGGGCGCGAAATTGCTGCTGGATACCTTGCCGCGCTGGCTGGCGCGCGAGATAAAGCCGCAATCACAGGATGATAGCCTGGCGACCTACGCGGGACAGGTGCAAAAAAGTGATGGCTTGATAGATTGGGAGCGTTCCGCGGTGGAGATTGCGCGACAGGGGCGCGCTTATACGCCGTGGCCCGGACTTTATACCTATTGGATGGGCAAGCGGCTGAAGATTATCGCGGCGCGCGCGCTACCCGGCGTGAGGGGTGAGGTTGGTATAGTACAGAAATTGTCGGAGGGTATCGCGGTCGGTACCGGTGGGGGAGTGTTGCTGCTGGAAGAGGTACAGCTTGCGGGTAAACGCGCCATGCGCGCCACCGATTTCGTCAATGGGCAGCGCGATTTCATCGGCAGTAGGCTAGGCGTGGCGACCGACGCGTGACGTGAGTTTGGAATTGTAGGCGCACCCTTTATGGGTGCGAATGGCGTCCCCGTACAGGAGACGGTTACTTTGAAGAAACCCTAGACACAGATTGCTGTTGGCGAATATGTCCTGTTTGGACAAAATGAAGCAGGTTAGTGTGGTTGTACAGATGATTTTTTAAGGCGAACCAGAGCATAATCACCGCGCCGCCCACCTCTAGTATCCAAACCTGCGGCAGGGTGAGAATGTGCAGATACGCCTCGGTGAAGGCGCGCGGTGTGCCGAGAAATCGCCAGGGTTCGAAGTACCAACCCATGAAGGGAAAAAAGAGGGTGTGCGGATGCGTCCACATTTGGTCAGCCAGAAGATGTCCGTTAAGTATGAGCGCGTAGGCGAGCCAATCGCGCTTCCAGAGAAAGATGGCGGCGGTTATCAGTATGTGCGCGATGAGCGTGTGCGCTAAGCCTTGTCCTGAATGGGATTCGGTGAAGACCAGCAGCGATAATGGTTTGTCGATGAAATCGGGCAACAGCGCGACGAGCGCGACGGCGCGGTAATCTATGCGTTGCAATTGGGTAAACTGAGGGAACCGCGTCTGTAACAGCGCGACCGCGCCGTAGGTATAACCGATATGACCTATGGGAAACATTTACTCTCCTGCTTGGAAGATATAAATTAAGCAAACTGTCGGGTGGCTAGATTTGTGATTAAACCGCGCCAGACTGAGCCGGTATCGTGGTCTCGGACAGGGGATTATATAAAAAATCGGCATTTTGAGCAAAGGAGTGAGCGGTATTAAAAATGGATTGGGTAAAGGCGTTGGTGTTTGTAGTTATCGTACCTATAGGCTATGTAGTACAGGGGATAAGCGGGTTCGGTTCCGCGATTGTTAATGTGCCGCTGTTGTCGCTTTTCGCGCCGGTGCGCGTAATCAACCCGGTGTTGATGGCTATGGG
>CAZSIG010000665.1:0-2570 GCA_964606195.1 uncultured Anaerolineales bacterium | reverse complement strand
CGGCGGTGAAATTATTCTGAACTTGCGTAAGTCCTATAAAAGAGAAGATTATTGAAACAGGAGAGACAAAGATGCCTTTATACGAATACTACTGTGCAAAGTGTGACGACAAATTCACCGCGCTGCGGTCGATAAGTCAGGCGAATGCCCCCATTGAATGTCCTTCGTGTCACGCGGCAGAGACCAAACGCGCCCTATCGCTGTTTGCATCGTTCAGCAAAAGCTCAAGTGGCGAGACGCGCGCGGTGGGCGGCGGTAGTTCTTGTGCTTCATGTAGCAGCCATAATTGTAGCAGTTGTGACCATTGATCTGAATTATGATGCAAATAGCTGAACACTGATAAGTGAATTATGAAAACCAAACCGCTTCATTTCATCGGAGAACAGATCGAGGTACAGTTTGATCAACCACCAACTTTGGCTAAAAAGCCCGGTTGTCCCGACCGTTTTCACTGGCGTGGTGAGATTTATCGAATCACCGAGAAGCTAAACGAGTGGTACGACTACCGCCGGCGCGGTCGGCTAGAACATAACATGCGCCCCGAACATATTGCCGCGGCTAAGCGGCGCGGCTCGTGGGGAGTTGGGCGATATTACTACCGTGTGCGCACCGACACAGATCAAATCTTTGATCTGTATTATGACCGCGCCCCCCAAAAAGTCGGCAACCGCGAGGGTAACTGGTATCTCTATCGTGAGATGCGCGAAGTCGCCAACGAATAGCGCCTATATTTCAGCGTTCATCAGCATCCTATTTACGAAAAAGTTTCAAAATAAAAAGTTCCCATCACTGTTGAAGTGATGGGAACTTTTTCTATCTGTAACTCAAGCTTCCCTACAAAAGGAACCAGCAGCGCGGTTTGTACTTGAAGAAAGCTTCACTACAAGATACTGTTGAACTTAAACATTCAATACCATGTACCGTTCTCCGCGAAAAGCGTAGGCAGCCCATTTTCCGGGCTCGAACTCTACCCAAACATCTGTTCCGGCAATATCCATCGCGGGATCGAACCCTACCCAAAGATCTTTGCCAGTAACAGTTCTGACATTTAACACGGCTCCCGCTTGCAAATTGCCGATGTGATTGAAATTCACCCCAGGACCGTTGCGGACTCTGAGCGTGGAGTGAGTAACGCGTACTTGTATTTTAACACCCATGACAGATTCTCCTTTCAAATTTCATTAACCCTAAATCAATATTTATGAACCTACACCACATAATTATACCAATAATTTGTTAAAAGTGCAAATTTATATTAACTATGCTTAAACGGCGTGCCGCGAATCTATGTATTCACGCGCCAGTTCATTAACCACGCGGTACACTTCGCTCAGTGATACTCCCCCAGTCAATGCCAGACGCGCACAATCTTCATACTCTGGCGCCACCGCGATGACCTTTCCCGCTTCCATCTTTAGTTTAAGGCGTACCGCGCCCCAAGGCGTAGAAACCGCTTCGACGCGCCGCTGTGCCACACTACGCTGTACCTTACGATGGCGAATTCCTAGCGTCGTAGTTTCGTGCATGATGATATGCCGCAGCTTCGCGCCATCTGTGGGGCAGCAGAGCACCGAGAGCATCGTCGCGGGGCGGTTCTTCTTCATCTGAATCGGCGTGAACCACACGTCGAGCGCGCCCGCGTCGAGCAGATTCTGCATGGTATATCCCAGAATCTCGCCGGTCGTGTCATCCAGATTACATTCCAATACTAACACCTCATCGGTATCCCACATCTCACTACTATCAAATGGTTCGCCGAGCCAGACGCGCAATCCGTTCGCCCAGGGCAACTCTTTCGCGCCAAAGCCATAGCCGACGCGTTCTAATCGTAGCGCGGGACGAGTGAAAGTGGCGAAGTGTGCCAGCAGCGCCGCACCGGTTGGGGTGACGATCTCCGTCTGCGCGGGCGAGGCGATGGTGGGCGCGCCGACTTGGGCGAGGATGTTCAGTGTGGCGGGCGCGGGTACGGGCAATCGTCCATGCTCCGTTTGAATATACCCGCTGCCCAGCGGAATTGGCGACGCGTAAACCTGCGCGATTTTCAATCGCTCCAGCGCGCAGACGAAGCCCACGATATCGACTAAGCTATCCACCGCGCCGATTTCGTGAAAATGAATCTCATTCAGCGATACTCCGTGAACCTGTGCCTCCGCCTCAGCAATGCGCGCGAAAACCGCGAGGCTGCGCGTCTTAGTCTGATCAGACAGCGCGCTGTCGCCGATTATCGCGGTAATCGCTTCGAGGTCATGCGCGGGGCGGTGATGTCCTTCGTCATGCACGGTGAATTTGATGCCGCTTAACCCGTGCCGTGTTTGTTGCTCCGCGGTGATGCTATAATCTGCAAGTTCAAGCCGCGTCAAATCGCGCTCTAAATCTGTCAACTCCAAGCCCGCGTCGAGCAGCGCGCCCAACAACATATCCCCACTCGCGCCGGAAAAACAATCGAAGTAAGCTATTTTCATGGTTATAATCAACACTCCTTCAGGATTTATGCGTTTATGCTCAAATGGGTAGAAAACCAACTGCGTTGGCTGGTTTTGACTGCCAATGATCGCGAACGCCCAACGCGG
>CAZSIG010000664.1:0-2572 GCA_964606195.1 uncultured Anaerolineales bacterium | reverse complement strand
AGGATTATCGCCAGCAGTTCGGCGTTGGAGAGCGCGCCCGCGCCGTAGTATTGCAATCGCTCGCGCGGTCGCTCATCATCAGGGAGGTCGCGTATCATCGGTCTGTATTCTACAACTTCGTTTTCGTTTTGTTCATTTTCGCTCATAAACCGCAATTATAGCATAGCCCCGCGCCCCTGCCAAACGCGCGGAGAAGCGGTCAGCATTTAGCGATCAGCCTTAGCTGAAAGCTGATTGCTATACTAGCTACCTGACACTTTTGAAGAATGGAACGCGGATTTTCCTGATTTAACAGATTAACGCGGATTATCTCTTTAATTGCCTCGCCCTATAAAACAAAAATCAGCGAAAATCAGAGAAATCTGCGTTATCCGCGTGCTATTCGGGGCTTCAATAACTTGGTAGGGCAAACTGTCGGGGAGCTAGATCGCTATATTGACTTTTAGCAGAAGGTTTGCTAAAATGGCTTACTATCATAAAGGAATGAGAATTAAACAACTTGCGCAATTTCGCTCTGGCTCGCGCTGGGAAAAGTGTTAGTAGTTGCCATACATGCTCATTGTCACCTAAACGCGCCCATAAAGGGTGCGCCTACAATGTAGCCGCAGGCTTTACGCCTGCGTTGACCGCGCAAGTTATTTAGTCCACGATCCAAAAGGAACTTATAACCAATGATAAATCCTCAAGAGACTTTGCAACGTCATTTCGGCTTCTCCGCGTTTCGCCGCGGACAGGAGACCGCCATTCGCACTGTGCTAGAGGGGCGAGACTCCGTAGTGGTCATGCCGACCGGCGCGGGGAAATCGCTCATCTATCAGCTCGCGGCGTTACATCTTGATGCCCCGGTGCTGGTCATCTCGCCGCTCATCGCGCTGATGAAAGACCAAGTGGACGCGCTACAGAAGCGCGATATCGCGGCGACCTTCATCAACAGCGCGATCACAAAGCGTGAACAGCTTATCAGACTGCGCGCCTTTGTGGAGAGATACGTCAAACTACTGTACGTCGCGCCCGAACGACTGCGCAACGGCGATTTTCAGCGCGCCCTGCGGCGCGTTCCCATCGGCTTATTGGCTATAGACGAGGCGCATTGTGTCTCGCAGTGGGGACACGACTTTCGCCCTGATTATCTCCAAATCGGGCCGGCGCGGGCGGCGCTGAATAACCCGATTACCGTAGCCCTGACCGCCACCGCGACGCCGCAAGTGCAAGATGACATCGAGCGGCTGCTGGAATTGCAAAATCCCCTGCGGCTCGTGACCGGCTTTAATCGTCCCAATTTGACCTTTACCGTAAAACACACCGCGCACGATGACCTGAAATATCGCGCGCTCAAACAGTTGCTCAAGGATGAACCCGGCGCGGGCATCATCTACGCGGGGACGCGCAAGGAGACGGAGGAGATAGCGCAGTATGTCAGCGAAGTACTGAAACGCCCCTGTCCGGCTTACCACGCGGGGGTGAATGGGAATAAACGCACCTCGATTCAGGAAGATTTCATGCAGCGTCGCGTGAACGTGGTCGCCGCGACGAATGCCTTCGGCATGGGCATCGACCGCGCCGATTTGCGCTTTGTCGTTCATTTTAACCTGCCGGGGACGTTGGAGGCATATTATCAGGAGGCGGGACGCGCCGGGCGCGATGGCGAACCAGCGCAGTGCGTACTATTCTATGCGCCGCAGGATCGCGGGTTACAAGAGTGGTTCATCGAGCAGGATAACCCTGCGCCGGACGAAGTACGCGCCCTGTATCAACTCCTCAGCCGCCTCGTGACCGACGATGTGGCGACCGCGACATGGGGCGGGTTGGCGCAGACGACCAATTTGAGCGAGATAAAGCTGCGGCTGGCGTTGAGTCAACTAGAACAGATGGACGCGGTTTACCGGCTCGGTGATGAGCGCAGAATGCTGCGCCTGCGGGTAAAATCGTGGGACAAGCGCGCCGCGCAAGACCTGTTTGAGATGTTAGCGGCGCGGCGCGAGCATCGCTACAATCAACTAGAGCGCATAGTCAACTACGCGGAGACCGCCGACTGCCGCCGCCAGATTATCCTCACCCACTTCGGTGATACTGAAGATGCTCACGCCCCTTTGTGTTGTGATAACTGCCTGCGCCGCGCCGCCGATGAGCGCGGGGAGACGCGCAAGGCGGAGACACAGACCGAATGGGCGGCGCTGCTCGCGCTGGACACCGCCAAAATGCTGAGTTATCCGGTGGGAGGCAATACGTTGGTGAAAATACTACGCGGTTCGCAGGCGCGCGGAATGGAGAAATACGCGCGTCTGCAACATTACGGACGCTTGGCTGCCGTGCCGCGCGCCGCAGTCAAGGCGGTCGTCAACCAATTGTTGGAACAGAGTTATTTGAAGTATGAAAGCGTACACAACGATACGCGCAGTTTCACAGTAGTCAACATCACGGAGCGGGGAATGGACGCCCTGCGCGACCGCGCCGCGCTGCCGATAAGGGTGGAATTGACCGTCACTGAAGCTGATACGCGGCGCGCTCGCGAGCGTAAAATGGGGAACACAGTGGAGATAACCAAGGGAATGTTGGCGCGCGGTTTGACGCC
>CAZSIG010000663.1:0-2577 GCA_964606195.1 uncultured Anaerolineales bacterium | reverse complement strand
AAAATTCGCGAGGTCAATTTAACACCCAGTTTATTTTTTATCACTAATTGCACTGATTGGCACGAATAAACAGAAAATTAGTGGAAATTCGTGAAATTAGTGGCAAACTTTTTCTCGTGACCGCTCGAAATACCAAAGACCCGCGAAATTGTCAAAATTGTAGATTATGAGTATAATATCACCGCGTAGCGCATATAGACTTCGGAAGTCTGGGAAAAGCCAACTCAACTGAACCAGGCTCGCTACGGTTACTCGGCAATACGCCTCGCTCGGTCGAGGCTTTTATTTTACGGAGTATTCGCTAAATGCAGGACATGACTGCCAGCCAGTGGAGTGAACCAGCCAAATGGTGGGTAATTACGATTGCGCTAATCATCGCGGCACTTGTGTTATACCAAGTACGCGGTTTGCTGTCGCCCTTGATTATCGCCATTTTGCTCGCTTATGTGTTAATTCCGCTGGTTGATTTCATCAGTGATAGAATAGGTGGGTATCGCAGTCTGGTAGTCGCGTTTATCTATCTGCTATTGTTGCTTTTGCTGAGTGTTTCTTCCGCGTTATTTATTCCGGAGTTAATTCGGCAGTTCCGCCTGTTAGTTACCGATGTCGAAACTATCGCCGAGGGAATAGGACAATTCGTCGCGGATTACCGCTACGTTGAAGTGTTCAACACTTCCCTCGACCTGCTCGAATTCGCGGACCAAATTCAACAACCGTTGCAACAGCTTGTATCCAATTCGGTAGCAGGTACGGTGGCGATTTTAAGCGGTTTCGCCGCGAGCTTTTTGTGGCTCATTTTCATCTTTGTAGTTTCCCTTTATATAGTACTGGACGCGGAAGAGATACGCAACTATTTCGACAGGATCCTTCCCTCAGACTATCGGTCAGATTTTCGGCAGTTAGCGAAGGAAATCAGTAGCATCTGGAACGATTTCCTGCGCGGTCAGATTGTGCTCTCGCTAGTAGTTGGCGTTGTCGTAGCGATATCTACTTGGGCTATTGGCTTGCGTAACGCGCCATTGCTGGGGATATTGGCAGGGGTCTTAGAAGTAGTTCCCAATGCCGGCCCTGTAATTTCGGCAATACCTGCGATACTGATAGCTTTTTTTCAGGGGTCTACTCATCTTACCATATCCAATCTCTGGCTGGCAGTGTTAACCGCGGTGATTTATACGGTTATTCAACAAGTGGAGAACAATTATTTACTGCCGCGCATCATTGGACGCAGCGTTAATTTGCACCCCTTGATTGTAATACTCGGCGCGATAGGTGGCGCGAGTATCGGGGGCATCATCGGCATATTCTTAGCCGCGCCCGTGCTGGCTTCGACGCGCGTTCTGGCGAGTTATGCTTATAACAAGATCATCGAGACGCCGCCAACACTGGCAACGTTGATTAACCCCGAAGCGCGATTGCAGGATATGGAGACGGCGCGCAAGACGCGGCGCGAGATGGGTTTGTCATTTGTGGTCGTCGCCAATGGTGAAATTATCTTTTCCAGCCGACGTTCGGGGTTGGCGGATTTGCTCCATTGCGTTGAGCAATCGCGCGAAGACCAGTGCATGGTAGGGAGCGCGCTGGCTGACCGCGTGGTCGGGAAGACCGCCGCACTGTTGGCTCACTACGCGGGGGTGGTGACAGTGTCTGCCGAAGTCATCAGTGAAACGGCGCGGCTTTATTTACAAGCGAAGGGTATAGTTGTGCAATACGAAGAACTGGTGCCGGTGATATTGAATCGTAACCGCAATGGCACTGATTTATTAGACCAACTGATGATGGGAATTGATGACCCGCAAGAAGCTGTGACCGCGTTGCGCAAATTTTTGGTGGAAGCGGGAGAGTTATAGGACACACATTAGAGCTTTTTTGAAATCAGGTGATGCGCGACATTAAGAGAGTCCTAATACACACTAGGGCTTTCTCAAAGTACAAATCGCGCAGCCAAAACCTCCCGCAGGTTTGATTTTTCCGACGAAATATATTGCCCTATAGTCATAACCGCGCGGGGGCAAGGCTACTTCGTTTGAACCTGCGGAAGGTTGTCTGACTTTGAGAAAGTCCTAACACATATATTCAGGAAGGTGAAAAAGACACATGACAGATAATCATTTATGGGCTCCGTGGAGAATGGAATATATCCTTTGTGATAGAGATGAAGAATGTATATTCTGTAGTAAGGTTGTATGCGGAGATGACGCGCGGCAACATATTTTACAACGCGGCGTCGACAGCTTTGCGATGCTCAATTTATATCCCTATAACAATGGTCATATAATGGTCGCCCCATACGCGCACATCGCTAGTTTGGAAGAATTACCCGGTGAGACGCTGGCGGAGATGATGATATTAGTGCGGCGCGGAATGCGCGTCCTGCGCGCCTCTATGTACCCAGACGGGTTTAACGTCGGCATCAACATTGGCAAGGTCGCGGGGGCAGGCATTATCGACCATGTGCACATTCATGTGGTACCGCGCTGGCGCGGAGATACTAACTTCATGCCGGTCACCGCGGGAGTGCGGGTTATTCCCGAAATGATTGACGCCACTTATGAAAAATTAAAAGCAGCTTGGGATGAG
>CAZSIG010000662.1:0-2584 GCA_964606195.1 uncultured Anaerolineales bacterium | reverse complement strand
GTATTACAATATGCTTAGGTTTGGGGGAATAATTATACGGAAGACCGCGTGAGCGGATTGCCCCCTGCTTCCGAAATTGTTCCCCCACAGGAAAAAGCAAAGGCAAGCTTTCGCCTGTCTTTGCTTTTTCGTATAGGGTGATGTTTATTTACACTAAACATTGGAAATCGTAGGTAAAACGTTGGGTTTCCGTCCAGCACAATATAAGGGATTGTGTTATTATGCGTACAGTAAGATTTCTTTCTCCTCCTTTTGTAAAGACGGCTTGGGACTTTCAGGTTCCAAGCTGTCTGCGCGTTAGGCGATAATAATCTAAGACTTACACAACTTTGGGGTATTTTTACCGCCGAGGGCGCGGAGAGCGCAGAGTTTGGGCGGCAATTTGTCCTCTCTGAAAAACATGACCTTAAATGATCGCATATGATCTCGTATGATAGTAGCAAAATTATTCCTATAAGAAAGCTCCGCGACCTCTGCGTGCTCGGCAGTAAAATTATTGTGAACTTGCGTAAGTTCTAAATCTTTTTCGCGTAGTGAGAATTTATTATCGTAGGCTAAGCGTTGAATTCGCGTTGAGCAAAGAATAATAGAATGTGTTATTATATATACAGTAAAATTTCTTTCTCCTCCTTTGTAAGGACGGCTTGGGGCTTTTAGGTTCCAAGCTGTCTGCGCGTTAGGGGATAAACTTCTTGTCACCTCATTTTTCCTCAGAGTATAAACCGCCAATCTACTGCCGCGTTTGCTCGTTTAACCACCCTTGTGGTATCATGGGCTATCACCGAACGCGGAGTAGAGAGCATCTATGGCACTGAATCTACCGACTACCGAACACAGCAGCATCGTCGACCTACAAGTACGCTTGGCGATCTTTGAAGGTCCCTTCGGTTTGCTGCTCCATCTGATCGAGACGCGCGAACTCGCCATCACCGACATCTCGCTGGCACAAGTCACCGACCAATATCTGGCATACCTCGCCGCGGTCGAAGAACTAAATCCGGGCGCGCTCGCCGACTTTCTGATCATCGCTTCCGAATTGATCTTCATCAAATCCAAAGCCTTGCTCCCCTCCGCCGCGCCGGAGGATGAAGAAGACGAGGACGACGAGATGGATCTGGCACAGCGACTGCGCGAATATAAGCGGATGAAAGAGACCGCGCAGTATTTACAGAAACGAGTGGAGCGGGGCTTACAGTCGTTCGGGCGCGCCGCGCCGCCGCCGCACTTCGAGCGCGACTTGACGCCCGGCGTGGTTTCCATCGGCGATTTGGCTCGCGCTCTGCAAAAACTACTGAAGTCGCGATCGGTGAAAACCGTTCCCGGTCTCGTCGCGCCATATACCGTCACCATAGAAGATCAAATGACATTCATCAAGACGCGATTGCAAGACCATAAACGCACTACTTTTACCCAATTGTTTGATCATATTCCCCACAAACTAGAAATCATCGTAACCTTTTTGGCGTTACTGGAACTAATCAGGATAGACGAAATCACCGCGCAGCAAGAAACCCCCTTCGCGGAAATCGTTCTGAGGCGTGAAGACGTGAAACGTGATGCGTGAGACACAACAGCTCACATTTCACTTCTTCACGTTTCACGCATCATGTATCTGAGAGCTACTTCTATCAGCAGCCATATCAAAAACAACATCACCGCGTCGGCTTGGCGCGTCCACAGCGCGTTCGCCGAAGTCTGCAATCTCGTCTCTCCGAAAGGCGAAATTTGTACTTTGGTTAGCCCGCGCGTCGGCAACGCGCCGCTGAATATCGTCGTCGATATTCCTGACGAAACTACGCCTTTTCGCACCATCTCACGCGAAACGCCAATCGATATTTCAAAATCATATCTACACATCGGCGCGGCGTTGACAGTCGATTTATCCGGCGCGGTGGAGTGGTGCCCGCGCCCAGATTGGGCATATCTCAGAGGGCGATTGGATACGACCATATTGTACAACGGTATTGCTAATCTGCATAGCTATCTCAGCGCCGACGCGTCGGCTGACAGTCTGGTATCGCTACTTCGCACAATTTCTCCTCACCCCAACCCTTTCCCCACAGGGGAGAGGGAACTTTTGTCCCTCTCCCCTGTGGGGAGTACCCCTACGGGTAGGCTTCGCGCAGGGTCTAGGGTGAGGGGGAACATCTCACAATCTTATACCACCCGCGCCGCGCCAGCCGCGTCCAGCCTAATCCAAGCCATCACCGCGCAAAACGCGACCGCCATCACTATGCACACTGCTGTATTGGCAGGTTTGGGCATCGGTTTGACCCCCGCGGGCGACGATTTTCTCGCGGGCGTCATGACAGCGCTGTGGTTCACCGCCGCGCCGGGTTATCGCGAGATTTGCCAATTGATCCTCAACTCCACCGCGGAAAAGACCACCGACCTGAGTTACGCCTTTCTCAAAGCCGCGAGCGCGGGGATGTTCGGTGAAAAATGGCACAAACTATTCGCGGCATTAGTTCAAGGTTCATTTGATGAAATAAATCGCGCCGCCGCGCAAATCTTATCCTATGGCGCAACGTCCGGCGCGGATATGTTGACCGGTTTTGTGTTTTTCATGGAGCAGCAATAAAGA
>CAZSIG010000661.1:1450-2586 GCA_964606195.1 uncultured Anaerolineales bacterium | reverse complement strand
TTTTTACCAATTAAATCGTCCATTGTGCTCCTCCTAAGATTTAGACATATCTTCCTATAAGTATCAAACTCACCACGCTCCGCGTCCCGCAGGTTGAAACAAAAGAACTTTGCTTCAGCGCGGTTACGTCTGTAGAACCATACATTTTATCCGCAAACTCAAACCTGCGAGAGGTTTTTGATAGCAAAAAATCTGCGCTCTCCGCGCCCTCAGCGGTAAAAATATCCCGAGGTTGTGTAAGTCCTACTTAATTGTTTCTACCAGCTTTCTTCACAGAAGATAAAAACAGCACACTAGTTACGTTATTCCACCGCCCCCTGTAAAGCCTTGTGCTCATCGATAAGAAACTGTATCCGCCGCGCCTGCCCATATACCACATCGAACGCCCCCGCGCACGAACATTGATTACACTGATGACTCCCCGTATTCGCGTACCAGTCGTAATGCCCAGGTGGCAAATCGAGGGTAATCTCGCTTTCGGGGGGCACCTGCTGCTCCGCGATAGTGAACGCTGCGCCATCTTCCGTCTTGCCGCTGCCGCCGAACATCACCGGATCGGCGCCCAGCCAGTTTTTGATGATGATCCCACTTTGCGCCGCGCCCGTCACGGTGGCGGTTGGCGCGGCTGCCGGGCGGCGCGTCGGCGTCGCGGCGGGCAACGGGAACGAGGGCTTTTGCAATAGTTTGCGCACTTCTAGGTTTCTGAACGCGACCTCAACATTGGGGCGTTGCTCGAACGCGCCCACCACCACGCCGATGTACCCCGCACGCTGATTGCCAGTGGCGAAAGTGATGAGGTGCTGTCTATTAGCATAGACCGCGAGGTATTCTTCACTGCCAATGACCTCAAACTGATTCGTCGCGGGTGCGGCGCGTACGGCAGAGTTAGCACGCCAATCCTGTATTACGCGCCAGCGTCCATTTTTCTGCTCCGCCGCCTGCACCGCGCCATCCTTGCGCACCATGAAACAGAGGAAATTATCCTCGTCCACTAAACGGAACACCATCCCATACTCGTAATCCGCGGGGCTACGCACTACGCGCGCCTCTATCGTCGCGCTGAAATCCGCCAGCCGCGCCCGCGTGTTATAGTCCCACACCAGCCGCGGCGCGGTTTTGACCAAAATATGATACTC
>CAZSIG010000661.1:0-1350 GCA_964606195.1 uncultured Anaerolineales bacterium | reverse complement strand
ACCAATTTCCAGCGTTCTACCGGCGCGGGGGCGTATGCCACGGTCTCCAACGCCTCTCGAAGCGCGGCGGCGAACGCGCTCGCGCTGGGGAAGCGATCGGCGGGTTTTTTAGCCAAAGCGCGTAACACTACGCGGTCTACTGCGGGGGAAATAGCCGGATTTACTTGGGAGAGTGGCTGCGGTGGTTGCTGAATATGCCCTTGCGAGATTTGCTGCGGAGTATCCCCACTAAATGGTACGCGCCCCGTGAGCATTTCGTAGACGACGATGCCCAGCGCGTAAATATCACTTTGAGGGCTAGTATCTCTTCCCAGACATTGTTCCGGCGCCATATATTTGGGCGTACCTAACGACACGCCGCGTCTGGTCAGCCGCGCGCCAGCTAAGGCACGGGCGATACCGAAATCAGTCAGCGTTACTTGGTCTGCCGCGCCGATGATGATGTTAGTCGGTTTTACATCGCGGTGGACGAAGCCGCGCTGGTGGGCATAATCGAGCGCGTCCGCCAATTGCGCCAGAATCTGCGCCACGCGCGGTGGAGCTAGAGTGCGCTCGCGCCGAATTATCTCTTTCAGCGTTTGCCCTTTCAGATAGCGCATGGCGATGAAGTGCAGCCCGTCTTGTTCCCCGATGTTGTAGATGGTAACGATGTTAGGGTGTTCTAGGCTCGCGGCGGTGCTCGCTTCTTGGCGAAACCGTTGCATTAGTTCGGCGTTGAGTGCTAATTCAGGGGGCAGAACCTTGAGCGCGACGACACGCGACAGCATTGTATCTCGTGCCTTAAACACCGCGCCCATTCCCCCTTCGCCAATTTTGCCGATAATCTCAAATTGTCCTAAGCGGGTGCCGGTCAGGTCTTGCACGTCTCATCTCCTATATCCGAGATTATCGCGGCAGAAGAGAGGTTAGAATTTGCTTTTATCACCCCTATAGCCGCCGCGATGTCTACCTCTGTGTTCACACAGCCGTCTTTGGTCAATGGAATGATTTCAACGACTGGCTCATCACCATCCTCGAACAAGTCAGCTAGCGCGTCGATGCCCATTTGTAGCTCTTTGGGGCAGGCGACCGCGACGATGCCTTGTGGCGCCATTTCCTGGACGGCGCGTACCGCCATTGATCCGCCGGGGGCGACGCAGATGCCGCCGTAGCCTGCCTCCGCCGCGGCGCGAGTTAGGATATTTATTGCACAGGTGGGGTCGCAGTGGGCGCATTGTAAACCGTTGCCATTATAAGTCGCGCGGCAGTGCGCGATTTTGCGCAGGCAGTGCGGAAGTAGTAGTAAGCGGTGCTCCGGCGCGATGCGCGTCAGCGCGGCGGCTGATGATTCGGTTGTATTTTCGTTGTTTT
>CAZSIG010000660.1:0-2596 GCA_964606195.1 uncultured Anaerolineales bacterium | reverse complement strand
CTATCACTTACTTCTTTCGCGCGCGATAATCATCAGGGTAATATCATCGAACTGTGGCGCGTCTCCGATGAACTCGCGAACTTGCTGGACTATGGCGTTCTGCAATTTCTGCGCCGAATGGTTCAGATTAGATTGCGCGGTCTTCAGCAATCGCTCGCGCCCGAAGAAATCCCCCATGTTGTTTTCCGCGTCGGTGATGCCATCGGTGTACAACATCAGCACATCGCCCGAAGTGAACTGAACACACTTCTCTTCCCAACTTACCCCTTGAAGTATGCCGAGAGGCATTCCCGTTCTAGGCAGAGTGCGAAATTCGCGGAGGGGATGGTTGCTGAATAGATAAGGCGGAATGTGTCCCGCGTTGCAGTATACTAACGAGCTTTTGGCAGGATTGAGAATGCCATAGAAAACGGTCGTGAACATGCTGGTGCGGGTGTCCGCCAGAATGCGCCGATTCGCGGCGCGGAGAACTTGTCTCGGTTGTGTGGTATACTCTGTGGCATAGGTGCGAATGATAGAGCGAATCGAAGCCATGTACAACGCCGCGCCCATTCCTTTGTCAGCTACATCCGCGATGAGGATGCCCAGCCGGTTGCCCGGCAGCGGAATGAAATCGTAGAAATCGCCGGAGGTTTGCTTCGCGGGATGCAGCGTCGCGGTCATTTGCCATCCTTCAATACGCGGTAAATCTTTGGGCAAAAAGTCAGCCTGTATCTTTCCGGCTATCGTCAACTCGTATTCGACGCGTTGATGTGCCAGCATCTGTTCGTAGGATTTGACGCTGTACAGCGCGGCGCCAATCTGTGCCGCCAACGTCTGCACCGCGGGCAGGAGGTCGGCTATCGCTTGGACATCCCAACCCCGCGCCAGATAGATGCCGCCGATAGGCTTGGCGGTGTCGAACTCGATGATGGGAGCGATGATGACCGCGTCGGTGACCTGCTGATTATTCCAGGGCAGTGTGGCTTCCAAAGGAAAATAGTGCGCTTCGGTTGTCCCGCGCAGCCATTTCCATGCTGAACGCGTAATCGGGACGTGGTCTTCGGGGTGATGGTGAATGACGCGGTCTGGAAAGATGCAGATTTCCACGAAGCTCTCCGGAAACATGTTGGAGATGTGTTCTTTTAGCAGTTCGGGCAGGTTGGAGATGTCGGGGGGCGCGTAGATGAGGGCGCGTCCCAGTCGTTCCAATCGTTCCAGTTCGCGAGAACGCAGTTGGCTGCGCGTGGCTGCCAGACTTAACTGGTGCGCGAGTAGGCTGGTCAATAGCAACCCCGCGACGAAAAACAGGTAGCCGCCAAGCCCATTTTGGGCGTACAGTCCCGCCGCCAAAATGGCGAAGGGGTCAATCAACATTCGCGAACCCATCGACAGGAGCCAAAAACGGGAAAAAACGATGGGTGAAGTTATTACTTCTTTGTTAGCTATGCTGCTGTTGATTAAAAAGGGGACCCAGATGAGCGCGGATAATACTATTTCGACCAGCGTTGCCAGCAAGGCGGGGATAATCGCGGCGCGAGTTAAGCCCGAAAAGGGGTAGACGCCGCCCCAAAGTTCGTAAAAATATAGCGCGACCATGTTGACAAATACGGTGTCAACGATGTTAATGGAACAGTTGCGAGCGATGCACCAATTCGAGTCGGACGGAGCCGCCTTCCACCACCAGCGCGCGTAAAAAGATAGCATGTAGAGCAGGTTTATCCATAGCGCGGTGGGACCGAAGAGGAGTACCGCAGACCAGATTATCACAGTCATCAACGAGGTCTGCCAATCGGAGTAGATGCCGGGGGTGATTTCCGCGAAGAAGTGGAAGTTGAGTTGCTCTAAAATGAAAAATAGAGAAAACAACAATAGCAATACCGGCAATTTCGCGTAGAGCAACGCAAGGTCGGTAGCGGATACTAGCCAGATTATTCCCAAAACCGCGAGGGGCAGAGAATACAAAACGCCAAAGGCGTTACCTTTGGTTTTTTTACACCTCAGCCTAGTGGGATTTTGCAGGTTAGTCCAGATTTTTTGGGCAATGTTCAGTAATCGCTGATTCATGCTCACTTGTATTTTACCATCTTTAATGTGTTACCCGCATCTTCCGTAAATTCAAAATGAACTTCGTCCATCAAGCGGCGAATGATATGCAAGCCTAATCCGCCCCCCGCGATGTTCTCCAGATTGCCGCTCAAATCGGGGGCGGGCACGGTCGCGGGTTCAAAGGCACAACCGTAGTCGCGCAGGGTGATGGTCAATCCTTTGGCGGTTGTCGCGCAGATACATTCGATTTCGCCGCGACATTCTCCGCCGTAGGCGTGTTCGATAATGTTGGAACAAGCTTCGTCTACCGCCAGTTCGACCGCGTAAACGGCGCGGTCATCAAGCCCGGCTGATTGCGCGGCACGAGTGACGAATTCGCCAATGGCAGCCAGGCTGTCGAAGCGCGCAGGAAATGTCGCGGTCTCTTGATTACTCATAACAAGACGCACCGAAAAGCCGCCTCAGCCGACTATGCGGACGAACGAGGCGGCTAGGGAACAGGTTCACCGCAGAGGCGCGGAGAACGCGGAGTTTTGCCCCGCGTCGCGGTAAATGGGACACTGATGAA
>CAZSIG010000659.1:0-2607 GCA_964606195.1 uncultured Anaerolineales bacterium | reverse complement strand
TTTGCCACTAATTTCACGAATTTTCACCTATTTCTCCCTTCGCTTCATTCAAACTCAGGGGCAAGACTACGTGAAAGCTACTGCCCGGACAATGCCCTTCATCGTGACAAGGACTCTCAACCCATAGTTTTCCATCATGCGCTTCGACCACACCGCGCGCGATCGCCAATCCCAACCCAGGACCGCCACCCTTGAACTTGGTGACTCCCGACGAGTGCAACGATATGTCGCCAGTCTGATAGAATTTCTCGAATATAAGCTCGTGATCGCCGGGGTCAATACCGATTCCAGTATCGCTGACGACGATCTCCACCGCGTCGGGCAGATCTCTACCCGTGACGGTGATCGCGCCCCCATCGGGAGTATATTTAATCGCGTTGACGATCAAGTGATAAAAAGCCTTGTGTAACAGCTCCGCGTCAGCCAAGATCACCGATAAGTTATCCACCCCAGAGATAGTCAGCGTTAGCTCGCGCTCTTTTAGGGCATCTTTGAAATTCAGACTAATATCCTCGATGATCTCAAATAGTTTAACCGGCGTGCCACACACACTGAGCGATCTCGCGTCGATTTTGGTCACATCGAGCATTCCATTTACAGTCTTATTCAGCCGTTCCGTGCCCTCTAACAGATTCTTTATAAACGACAGCAATTCTTGCGCGTCCGCCAATAACGGATGCGTCTCCAACATCTGCGCGTATCCTTTAATCACCGTCAGCGGGGTACGTAGCTCATGCGCCGAGACGGTCAAGAAATCGGTCTTCGTCCGATCCAACCGCTCCAGCTTATTATACGCGGACTGCAATTCTTTGGTACGCTCCTGAACCATCCCCTCAAGCTCCTGATTAAACCGCGTGATCTCTTGATAAAGCCGCGCGTTCTCCAGCGCTATCGCCGCCTGCCCCGCGAAAGTAGCCGCCATCGTGACCTCTTCCTCACTGTAATCGTCGATCAGCTCGCGCGTCAATGAGAGCATCCCGATAACTTCGTCATAGCGAATGAGCGGAATGCCCATCCAGACGCGCGCTTTAGGCAGGCTATCGACATATTGCCAATCGGGTCTGGAAGCCACGTCGGGAATGACCAGAGGCTGTTGAGTAACATAAATTTGTCTGAAAATGTCCCCTTCGTGAATTGATATACTAATTTGCAGCGGATCCACGTCCGGCGGGAACCCTCTAGCCGCGACGGTTTGTAATTCCGCGCCATTACTCAACATTACAGAAGCGCGGTCATAGGGTACGATTTGCGCCAGATATTTCAAAAGCAAATCGAGCACCTTATCCAAATCGAGCGTACTGGAAAGGGCGCGCCCTACGTTGTAGAGATTCTCCGCCAATTGCCGCCGCGACTTCTCCCCCTTGTAAAGTGACGCGTTCTGAATAGCGATAGCCACCTGATCAGCCAGAGATTGAAGCAGCGGCACGTCATCATCGCGAAAACTAGCTATTTGCGCGCTCTGCATGTGCAGCACTCCCAACATGCTGCTTCCCATTTTTAAGGGTAGGGCTAACTCCGACCGCGCCGCGGCGTTTTTCCTTTGAGGTATTATGTTAAATTTAGGTGACTCCTTATCGTTGACCACCACCGGCAACCGCCGCTCGGTCACTTGACTGATAATATCTTCGTGATCCACCTGAACGGAAAAACCACCGCGATGAAAAGTTTTACCTTGCTCATCGACGCCGACCTGCGCGGTGACGTATGCCCCCGTTTCGTCCAACAGAAATATGCCCACGTAAGTGTAGCCGAAACGATCTTTTATCAACCCTGCTACTTGATTGAGCAGCACATCAAGTTCCAAAATAGAGGTGATTCGCTGCCCCACCGCGATACTAGTCTGTAACTGTAAGGCGCGATGGCGCAGCTCTTCTGTGCGTTGCCGAACTTTTGTCTCCAAATCCGCGTAAAGCTCCTCCAACTCCGCGATCATAGTGTTGAAGGTGTTCGCGAGTAAGCCGATCTCGTCGTTATTGCCGATGCTGAAAGGCTGCGCCATAGAAGCCAATTCGACGCGGTGACTCAGATTCCCCTTTGCTACCGCTTGCGCCGCGTCAGCCAGATTATGCACAGGCTGGGCGATAGACCGCGCTACTACCACGCCGGTAGCGACCAGTAAAAACGTGGTTATCAGCATACTGCCCACCATCACCCGCAACCCCGCGTTAGTTACCTCCGCGATGCCGGTAGTTTTCAGTGCAAGAAGTAATGTGAGCGAGGTCTTACCTAGCATGAGGGGCATCTCGCTGTTATGATGAGCTTTGTCCGGTCTCCAATTAAGCAAGTTGAGCAACACCATATTCACCGTGGTGTGACTACGCGGCTCATCGAACGGAAAATCAGAAGCAGTGCTGATACGCGCCCCCTCAATATCCAAGCCGAGCGCGGTCACCAAATGCTTGCGTCGTACAATGCGATGCAGTTCGTTCTCCAGATCGATACCGGTAACCACCGCGCCGCCGTCATTCGGCAAATTCGCGCGCGCCAACACCAAAGGGCGTCCTTCTACTACACGGACGAGAGGCTCCCCGTAATCAACCAAAGCGATGACCGAAGATACCCGATATAAATCGGAGGCTAGTAAATTAGCGCGCGCCTCCCCGCGCG
>CAZSIG010000658.1:0-2611 GCA_964606195.1 uncultured Anaerolineales bacterium | reverse complement strand
GCGCAATGGGGATTGCGCCCTGCATGATACATTAGGGCGGTATCCCCATACCGCCACTACCGCGCCGCGGTGATTTTCGTTCATTGGTGGAGAGCTATACTCATGTAAACTACTCATTATTTCACATCCACAACCGCGGATATACGCGCCACCGCTTCATCAACGAAGGTATCATGCTCAATTTCAATCTCTATCGCGTCGTGTGGGCAGCTACGAACACATTGCCCACAACCGCGACATTCATCGGTTATAACCGCGCGGTCATCAACAAGCTTTATCGCA
The DNA here is from genome assembly GCA_964606195.1 of uncultured Anaerolineales bacterium. Taxonomy (GTDB): domain Bacteria; phylum Chloroflexota; class Anaerolineae; order CAZSIG01; family CAZSIG01; genus CAZSIG01. The sequence continues at coordinate 2,329 of CAZSIG010000658.1, read as the reverse complement.
TCTACAAAACAGATGTCGCGCGTGCAAAGTCCGCATCCCACACATCGGTCAGTTACGCGCACCGTGACTCCGGGCATCTTCGTGAGCTTATGGCTGATCTGCGGCGCCAAGTGCGGTAACACGCGCCACAGACAACAACAAGGGCAACAACTACACACGGTCAGCAATTTCTCACGCGGGGCTACTCCCATCCAGACGGTGTCCAGTTTATTGCGCCCCACCATGTGAATCAAGCCCACCTCTTGCGCACGCCGAATGTGCGCCCGCGCCTCATCTTTCGACACCGGGTGCCCAAGTTCCGGATTGATGCCCCGCGCCGCCTCGCCCATGAATAAGCATCCCAAATCAATCGGGTAATTCTGACAATCGCTGGCGTCGCGGCAGAGACATTTATTCATAATCCAGAGGTAGCTCGCCTCTTCAATGAAATGCTCCACAACTTGAGAGGGCAAAACCATCTCATCCTGCATCTCAATCGACTTGTTCACCTCAATCACGCGGTTATTGGGGACGAAGATTATGTCATCCTCCTCAAAAAGGAAATAGTCGACAAGTTTCGCGATGAAAGGAATCTTGGTTAGTTTAGCAACTGACGCACTATAAGGAAAAGCCTTTTTAAGTATTTCCACGAACCACAGTGGACGGCTCATCTCATCATTCCCCAATCTCAAGGACGTCCACCGTTCCCCCCAACGCGTCGATGAACAACAACCGCCCACGCAGCGGTTCCCCCTTGCCGACCAGCAACTTAAAAACCTCATGTACCTGCCACGCGCCCACCATCATCGGCGTCGGCGCGGGCGTCCCCTGCTCCGTTTCCATTCCCTGTTCCGGGGGATTTTCGCCATAAACCGCCAATAAGCCCGCGTCGCCCGGGAAAATCGTCATCACCTGTCCTACCAGCCCCGCGATTGCGCCATGCACCATCGGAATGCCGGCTGCCTGCGCGGCGCGTTGGAGCACTAACCGCGTCGTTATGCGGTCTACCGCGTCGACTATGACATCGACACCGCGCAGTATCTCCGGTAGATTTTTTTCCGTAGCGAGCGTCTCGTAGCCGACCACTTCAACTGCCGAATTGATTTCAGCAACGCGTTTCTTCGCCGCCTCAATTTTCGAAGTCCCCAAATTTGTCTCCGTGTTCAATACCTGGCGATTTAGATTCGTCTCGTTGAACTCGTCTCCATCGACGAGCACCAACTTGCCGATGCCGAGCCGCGCCAGAGCTTCGATAATTCCCCCGCCCAGTCCGCCCGCGCCGATAATCGCGATGCAGCTTTGCAGCAACTTAATCTGCCCCTCCCAACCCGCGGTGCCGATGTTGCGCTGATAACGCGATGGTAACACGCGCGCTTCGAGCGCGGCAATTTCAACTTCGCGGGCAGATATATCGAATTCTCGCGCCACCTGCCGTACCTGCTCTAACAAGATGTAATCTTGTCCTTCCACTCTACAGGTCACAATTTCCCTAATTCTATTTTTCAGATTATCTTTATTCATACTACATCATCCTGTACTATTCAGTTCAATTCAACTGAATTTTAGACAACTTCGACGATTTAAGCACGAATGTCACGAATTTACGAATAACACGAATAAAAAAGAAAACTCGGGTAATTTGTCCATTCGCGACATTCGTGATTTATATCCAACCCAACGAAAATAGTTCCCATTCTCCCACATTACTAAAAACGTTTATCAATCCCCATATAAGCCAAAAGCGGCTGCATGGCGCGATAATAGGTCTCCGCCATCACCGCGTACCCATCAGCATTGGGATGCAGCCCATCCTCAAATACCAAATCGGCGCGCCCGTGCATTCCGGCGAAAATATCGGGCACTAACAACGCGCCGTAAGTCTCCGCCAAGACGCGGTACATCTCCTCCCATGCCGCCATTCCCGCGAGCGAGAAGCCCGCGAGCACCACCGCCGCGCCCTGTTCCTGAAACGCCTTGATGATGCGCGTCAGATTGGGGCGCGCCTCCACCACCGCCAAGCCCCAGCCGCAATCGTTGATGCCCAATTCCACAACAGCAATGCGCGGTTTCGCCGCGAGCGCGGCGGGAAGGCGCGGCAACGCATCGAAAGTGGTATCCCCGCTGACGCCGTGATTGAGCACCGGCAAAGTCACCCAATGTTGAAATCGCGCCGGGTAGGAATACTCCGGCGCGACCATGTAACCCGCGGTTAAACTATTACCAAAACAGACGATTGTCTTGCCCTGTGAGTCTCGGTTGACAATATTTTCTAATATCATTTCTAAACACGCGGCTGATTTTTTGCTAGTAATTACACGAATTTCTCTGATTTTTGCTCATTCGTGTTAAT
>CAZSIG010000657.1:0-2628 GCA_964606195.1 uncultured Anaerolineales bacterium | reverse complement strand
GTGCTCTTCGTGTTCTTAGTGGTAAAATTATCGTATTACTTTTCCCTATCACTTACTACTTTACCACTACTGGAAGAACTGTATTTGTTTACCAAACCCCCGTACCGCGCCCAAATATAGCTTGGATTTGGCAATACAAGCCAAGCAACCATAGAAGTGCGTCGCACTCCACCCGTTTAAGATTTTTACAATGTGGCGACTATGTGTTAAAATGGCGTGAAGTTCAAAACCGCGTGAAAGGGGGGAATGAAGTATGAGTACAAATTCCAAAATCGCGCAATTGGCACGAATGATGCGCGCCCGCCGCGCCGCGGGCGAGGCGCCGTATACCCTGCTGCTCGGCTCCAGCCTCTCGCTGACGCCGGAAGTGCGCCGCGCCGTCTGCGGGAGTGAGAACTGGGAGGAGTTCAGCGCGGCGATAGACCGCGCCTCTACATCGGAGCGGCGCGCCCTGCTCAGCGAGGCGTTCGCCGCGCTCAAGCTGGACGAGGGGGCGGGCGCGCTGGCGCAGTTAGTCAACGCGGGATATTTCAATATTGTGCTGACGCTGAATGTGGACGCGACGCTGGACAACGCCCTACAGCGGCAGAAACTGCTGGCGGACGAGTATCACGTTTGGGTGCATGGCACGGTACCCAGCCGCGAGATCGTCGCCGCGTTGGAACGCGCCGCGCCGCGTATCAAGGTCGTGAAACTGCGCGGCGATATGACCACCTATGACCTGCCGCTCACCCCCGATGCGACCTTCGAGTTCCCCGAAGATTTGGAGATAGCCCTGCGTAGCGAACTGAGCCAGGATACGATTATTATAGGCGACCTGCCGCGCGATCTCGACATACAGCGGTGTATCGAGCGTGGTGAGGGCGCGTTGTGGGTCATCGCGGCGGAGGAGAGTCGGTTTCTGCGTAAGGCGAAGCGCCGCCGCGCGGTGGGTAAATTGGTGCAGGACGCGCAGGTCGCCGAATTCAATAATTTCTTCACCACGTTAGCAGCGGAACTGAAGCTTGGTGCGGCAGATCAATCTGAGCCGGAGATTATTCCGCGCCCTAAAGAGGAGCGATTTAATCCCTATCGCGGCTTGGAGCCTTTCGACGCGGAGCACGCCGCGTACTTCTTCGGGCGCGAGGTGCTGACCGAACTGCTGGTGGAGCGGCTGCGGAGCCGGCGGTTTCTGGCAGTGCTGGGCGCGTCGGGGAGCGGCAAGTCCTCGGTGGTGCGCGCGGGGGTGCTGCCCGCGCTGCGCCGCGGCGACCTGCCCGGCAGTGACAAGTGGCTCATCACGGTCATCAAGCCGGGACATAATCCGCAGGAGGAACTGGCTAAGGCGCTGGCGGGCGCGGTGAACGAGGCGCGGCGCGGGCGATTAGTGGAGCCGCCGCAGTTGTTGGATACGCGCCTGGAGATTCAGGAGGCGTTGTTGAACGAGGAAGACGCGCTGCATAGGTTCGCGGCGGAGATAGTGGGGAATTACCCTCACCCCCACGAACCTGCGGTTCGCTCCCTCTCCCTTTCAGGGAGAGGGGAGTCTGCACCTTCTCCCCAACGGGGAGCCCCCTACGAGGATAACAAGGGTTGGGGTGAGGGAAGAAATCACCGCGTATTGGTGGTGATAGACCAGTTCGAGGAGGTTTTCACTCTCTGTCCGTTCGAGCAACGGCAGCGGTTTATCGATAATCTCATCAACGCGGCGACGCGGGAGGACGGGGCGACCACCGTGTTCCTCACTATGCGCGCCGACTTTAATATCCAATGCACCGCCTATTCGCGCCTCAGCGATCTGATATCTGATAATCAAGTTTGGGTGCGAGCGCTGGACGAGGCGGGTATGAGGGCGGCGATTGAGAAGCCGCTCTGGGCGACCGGCATGTGGTTCGAGGCGGGGCTGGCACCGCAGATACTCGCGGATGCGGGGCGGGAGCCGGGCGCGCTGCCGCTGCTGCAAGATGCACTATGGAGCCTGTTCGAGCACTGCTGCGACGGTGACGAGGTCGTGGAGGTGCGCGAGTATCACGAGATCGGGCGAGTGCAGGGCGCGCTGGCGCGCCGCGCCGAGAAGGTATACGAGAAGTTGTCGCCCACCGAACGGGAAGGGGCGCGTCTTATTCTGTTACGATTGGTGCAGATGCGCCGCGATGGGGAACCAACCCGCCGCCGCGTGCGCCAGGATGTGCTGCTGGATGAGATAGCGCGCACACCGGATGAGCGCGCGCAGCTTGAGCAAGCCATCTGGGGGTTGACGAACGCGCGGCTGCTGACGACGACGCAGGACGCGGAGTCGGAGCGCGGCGCGGTGGAGGTCTCGCACGAGGTGTTGATCCACGGCTGGCCCCGCCTGCGGAAGTGGATACTTGAGGAGCGGGAGAGTCTGATGATTAGTGAGGATTTGCGCGAGGCGACGGCGCAGTGGCAGGCGGCGCGAAACGAGGCGCAGAAGGAAAAGAACGCCGGCGAGGATTACCTGTATCGCGGGATGCGGCTGCAGAACGTGGAGGATTGGCGCGACACACACGAGATGAGGTTGACCGCGGAGGAGCAGGAGTTTCTCGCCGCGAGCGCGCGGCTGCGGGATAAGGAGCGGCGGCGTCAGCGGACGACCAAGACGTGGTTGGTTATTAGTACGCTGGTGTT
>CAZSIG010000656.1:0-2629 GCA_964606195.1 uncultured Anaerolineales bacterium | reverse complement strand
TGAAACTGACAGCCGAACGCTATTTTAACATATATCCTTCTTTTTCACAACTCGCAGTCAACGCGCGCCGCGTGGTAAAATTATTCCAACTCGTGTAGCACCATCGCGGGAAACACGATCCCCGCGGTCTCGCTACGCCATACACGCTTGCCCAGATTAACCGCGACGATGCCATTTTGCCGCGCCAGTGTGATCTCCACCGAAGTAAACCCGCCCTCTGGACCGACGAAAAGGGATATGTTATCGCTCCGCGGCAAAGTTGCTATAGCCGATTTCAAGTCCGGCGCGGCGCGATCAACACTCGCAATGAGGGCGTTACCCTCTTTAGCCAACGCGACCGCCGCTGCAAAAGATCGCGGCACGCTCAATCGCGGCAATCTACCCCGCCGCGATTGCTCCGCCGCTTCTTGGATAATGCGCCGCCAGCGTGTCAACTTCCCCTCGTCAACTCCGCGGGCGTCCACCACGTTACGCTCACAAACGAGCGGCACGAACGCGGTCACGCCCACTTCGGTTGCCCTTTGCAGCACCATCTCGAAATTTTTGGCTCTGATGAGTGCTTGATACAGCGTAATTTTTATCGCAGGCTCGTTTGCGTTGAGCCGTTTTTCGATGATTTGACCCCGCGCGGTGTGCTTCGTTACGTCCGTTAATTCAATCTCCCACTCGTAGCCAGAATCATCGAGCACGATTACGCGCATACCCTCACTCATGCGTAACACACGATAGATTTGATGAGCTACCGCGCCGGTTAATGTAACCTCGTTCGCGATTATCGATTCGGGCGAAACAAAAAAACGGTGCATAAACTTGGTTTCTATCACAAATAAGCCAAATACGCAAATGCCGCCTCTATTAGCGCAATGGGGATTGCGCCCTACGCGATACGCCGGGGATTGCGCCCTACGCGATATGCCGGAGGGCGTTATCCCCATACCGCCGTTACCGCCCGATACAATATGTCAGGGCGTTATCCCCATACCGCCGTTACCGCCCGATGCAATATGCCAGGGCGGTATCCCTATACCGCCGTTACCGCGTAGAAGGTTAAAAGATGGTTGCGCAATTTGCTGATTGGTGATATTATACTTTGCTATGTTATCATTTCTAGCGGATTGGTGGGATAATCTATCGTCCCTACAACGCACAATTTATGGCTCGTTGTTGACCATCATCGCGCTTACGATTCCGTGCTATGGCTTGGGCATCGCGGCGTTGTGGCTCGCGCCTGTCATCGCGCCGCAGCCTACGCCATTTGCCACCGCGACGCTCGCGCCCACGGCAACTTTGTTACCCACGGCGACTCATACGCCGATTCCCGCGCCGAATACGGTGATAATCGAGCCGATTGTCACGGAAATCGCGACGGAGACCGCGACACCCACCGTCACAGAAACCGCGCTCGCGACAGCCACCTCGTCAGCGACGGTGCCGCATACCCTCACCCCCACGCCGACGTTCACCGCTTCGCCCACCGCGCTGCCATCCGCGACCGCGACCGCGACGCGTACCTCGTTACCAACCATAACTGCCACATCGACCGCGCTATCCACAAACACTCCACCGCCGCCCACATCAACTTTGACTAACACGCCTCTACCTCCGCCAACCGCCACGCCAATTCCCAGCGCCACTCCCACGACAGTACCGACCGATACGCCTATTGTGCCCACAGAGACTCTCATGCCGTCACCTGTACTCGCGTCGCCGACCACCGCGCCGGTGCTCCCATCCGAAACGATTACCATGCCCGCGCCGCTTCCATTGGAAACCATTACGCCACCGCCCCCAGTAACCGGCGCGCCCACCAGCACGCAGTAGGAATGCAAGCGAAAAGAGATGCTAGATTGGTTTGAGAACTTGCCCCCAGACAGAAAAATTTGGTACGTATTCATTGGTGGCGCGACCTTAATCGCTTTACTTATGTATTGTTTAGGCTCAGTGAGCTTGCTATTTCGCTCATCGTTAGGGGGACTCGCGCCGCCGCAATTCACCACTTTACCTACCTTGACCCCCTTGAGCCAACCGCCCGCGTTCACCGCTGAATCGACAGCTATCCAAGCCCCGACCGCGTCGGCGGAGGTGTACTTAGAAGATATTACCGAGATTCCAGAAGTTACAGTCTCGCCTTTACCATCGGCGTCCCCATCTCCTTCACCGTTGCCGGTATTCATCGCGTCACCCACCACTGTTTCGGTAAACACTCCTACAACTTCGCCGACCGCGATAATGGTTATAGGAACACCGACCGGGGTAGCCTATACCGCGCCAGTTTTGCTCAATCCTGAGTTGGGGGATGTTTATTCCTCTGGCGATACCATCGTCCTACAGTGGAAATGGCGCGGGACATTGACGGAGAATGAGTGGTTCGACATTCAAATGTGGCATGAAGGCGAAGAACCGCGCGGTATCGCGTGGAGCAAAGAAAGTTCTTTAGAGCTTGCGCCGCATCAGACCCAAGCGGGGGAATATCGCTGGCGCGTTGTGGTGCTCGAACATATCGAAACTACGGAAAATGGCACCAAGATTTGGGAACCGCTGAGCGAGCCGAGCAAGATTGGGCATTTCGCGATAGAATAGAGTTTATATCAATTTGTTGACGCGTAACTAATGGAACGCAGATTTTCCT
>CAZSIG010000655.1:0-2635 GCA_964606195.1 uncultured Anaerolineales bacterium | reverse complement strand
TCTCCATAGTCAGCCAGTTTAATCGCAGCCACTACAACTATCGCGGCACTGATTAAAAATCGTAGCCAAATCATTATGCGGTCTCCTTTGGGGGTATATCTTTTTTGGGCACCCCTTTCGTCACCATCAACGGCCACGCGGCTAAAACTCCGGTTCTGGGCTGACTAAGATCACCCACCACCTCTTCCACCGCGGTGACGCATTCGTGTACCATATCTTCGCTATCCACGACGGTGAACAGAGTATAGTTGTTGACTTCTTGAATTCCCGCGCCTAGCTGCCCGAAGTTAAATCTGAACGGGATTCGCCCGCGCTGTATGCGGCGGCGGTGAATTCCAGAGCTTTCATACATCGTAGCACCACCTACTCCGACGGCATCCCACGCGTCAAGCACGTCGTCGAGTTTATTGGGATCGTCGAGAACGAGCATAATCATGTACATAATGGATTCTCCTCCTACTAACTTGTAAATGCGAAAAAATCTGCCACTAATCTCACGAATTTATCACTGAGGCTGCTGAAGAAATTGGTTCAGTTGAGTTGGATTTTCCCAGACTTCCGAAGTTTTCCGTTTCCAAAACTTCGGAAGTCTATACGCGGCCAATAGTAGTCAAGAATTGCTAATGAACATGCCCGCGCGGTTATCAAATCCAACTTAATCAGTCCCTATTGTCTAAATCAAAAACGCGACGCTTATCCCCGTGGCTAACATCAGTAATAAACCGGGGAGCAGGGCGCGGCGAATGGCGGGCGCGCCGCTTATTATCACAACTCCACCTTTGAGGACGGTATTAGACATGGCAGCCAGCACAATCGCCTGCGCGGCGACTTTCAGACTAACTCCACTCGCGGTGCCATTCAAGGTAATCATCGAAAGGGCTATCGTATCGACATCCGCCATGCCCCCAACGATGCTGGAGAGATAGACCCCTAAATTGCCCAAATACATCTGCGCGCCTTTGGAGAACAGCAAAATAAAGGCGTACACTAAGCCGAACTTAACCGCGGGACCCAGTTCGAATGGATTGGAAAAGGAGACATCTCCCACCTCCGTCGTGCGTTGAGAAAAGTAAAGATAGGCGCAGTAAAGCAAGCCGCTTGCCCCCGATGCAACCATCGGCAACCATAATTCGCGCAGCAGCGGCATATTCAGCGTAGCGACTACGACTAAAACGCGCCCGAACATCACTGCCCACGCGACCATAATCGCCAGGGCAAAAGGTTTAGCCAGGTCAGATTGTTTCTGGCTACGCTGCGCGAAACTGAGCGTCACCGCGGTGCTGGATACCACGCCGCCCAACACCCCTGTTAATCCGATTCCCTGCCGCGGTCCGACTACTTTGATTAAGATATAGCCTAAAAAGCTGATACCGGAGATGAAGACAACCATTAACCAAATCTTGTAGGGATTCAGTATATCTAACGGCGCGGGACCGTACGTCTGGTCAGGTAATACGGGTAAAACTATCGCGGAGACAACGGCAAATTTTAGTGTAGCGTAGACATCTTCGCGCGTGATATGCTCGACAAACTCTTTGATTTCGAGTTTCAAAGAGAGTAGGACAGTGACAGTTACAGCTATGGCTGCTGCCAGTTCCAGATGTTGCCAGTAACATAGCGCGCCGGTGAGGATAGTCAGTATTGCCGCGACTTCTGTAGTAAATCCGGTCGCGCCGTGCCACGCGCTGACGAAGTACGCGACGCCGATTAGCACGCCCAATGGAACTATCACGCCGACGAACGCCCACACCGAGTTCAGTAATTCAGCCACTAGCGCGGTCGCGCATCCGGTCAATGCTAATAAAGCGAAGGTGCGCGCCCCCGCGAATATTTCCATATCTGGCTCATCGTAGGAGTATTCGCGCTGCAATCCAACTAGAATACCGATTACTAGAGCCGCGCCAAAACGATAAAAAAGATTTGCTTGTTGCATATTTCGTAAAACGTAAAGCGTGAAACGTGATGATTAAGTGATAAACCGCGCCAACTTAGATAATTTGCGTTTCATTTAGCCATAGTTATGGAAAAGCAAAGAGCGCAGAGTCCAAAACTACACTTTACTCCCTCTGCGCTTTTTGCTTCGTCTGAAGTATTGACGTATAACAACAAGAGAATCCCGTTTTGAGAACGGGATTCTCTGAATTAAACTAAGCTATTGCTCCTACGGAGATACCGCCGTGGGACATTCGGCTTCGGGATAATAGGTACGGGCATCCGCGCCGTGTGCCCAAATGGAACTGTAGGTATTATCCGGCAACTCATCAATGGTAATGTGGAAGTAGTATTTGTTAGTCGCGTTGCGCGCTTGGCTGACATCTATATCTGAGAACTCCCACGCGGGGAATTGTTTACCACACAGATTATCCATGAACTTGACGCCGGTAACCGGTTCCTTTTGTGCTGTACCGTTGTTCAACGATTTCCAAATGCGCACGGTGGGGTTCCACGAACTAGGCACCGCGTTGAACGTCCCATGCTGGAACAGATACACGCGCACATTGGCGAGAGTCGCATCGGTGACGGAGCGGGCTTGGCCCCATTGATCGTGCGGCCAGACTATGACGATGCGTGCGTCCACATCGGTCGGTACAGAATTGAGCACCGTCGCGGGACATGGCGCGGTCGGCTGATAAGT
>CAZSIG010000654.1:0-2636 GCA_964606195.1 uncultured Anaerolineales bacterium | reverse complement strand
GATCCGTATGAGCCGAATGACACGATGACGCAGACGGCTACTATTTCCCCCGAAACTTACTACGCGTTAATTCGCCATACCGAAGACGTAGATTGGTACAAGATGAATATTACAACTCCTCATACCGGAATCACCATCACCCTGAGTGGGGTGGGCCATAGCACCTCTCCCCTCCCTGCTGATTACGATGTCGCGGTATTCGGCCCGACGATCACTAGTACGGATGAAGTGGAAAGTACCGCGATGTTTGGCAGTGCGATGTTCGGGAGCGCCATGTTCGGGAGCGCCATGTTCGGGAGCGCCATGTTCGGGAGTGCCATGTTTGGGAGTGCGATGTTTGGTAGCGCGATGTTTGGCAGTGCCATGTTCGGGAGTGCGATGTTTGGGAGTGCGATGTTCGGGAGTGCCATGTTTGGCAGCGCGGTCAATCCGGGCATAGGCATGGAGCAAATTCACCTCAATACGCGGTATAACGTCGGCGATTATTACATTGGGGTATGGGGTAGTGATGGGGCGTATGCCGCGCGTACCCTGTACCAGTTGAGCGTCACAACTGGCGCTCCTAACGAGCTGCAATGCCAAAGTGCCGCGCGTGATTTACCATCCACGCTCACTACTCCTCTGCCATTGCCGCCAGTTGACAGTAATATCGATACGATTATCTTGGTCAACCGCCCGCGCTTGACACAATACTACCCGGAGATAGATATAGCTGCATTCACTGACAAACTTACCATCTTCGCGACGCACAGTGAGGTAAAGGGGGTTATTCTGGATGTGGCGGCGGATGCGGCGGTACAGACTGCTTACGACAGTTGGGATGCCAATGTCTGCAATCCATATCTCGCCAATGACGTTGCCGCCGCGATCAAACGATTGCTATTACATACTGTCGGAGAGCATACAAAGACGCTAAAGTACATTGTGATCATTGGCAGCGATGAGCTGGTCCCCTTCTTCCGCGTGCCCGATGCCGGGACAGTGGAAAATGAGGGAACGTATGGCATTGAATCTTCGGCGTATATCACCACCGCGACCTTCGCGGCATTGGAAGAGGCTGACGCGTATATCCTAACCAACGATTTCTACGCGGATGTGAAACCTTATGGCCCGCCGGTATGGCGGCATGAACTGTTGGTGCCCGATTACGCGATCGGTCGATTGGTGGAGACCCCCGCGGAGATTATGGGAATGCTTGATGTCTACGAAACTATTGATGGAACATTGGTTCCCCATAACGGGCTGGCGTTCGGCTACGATTTTCTGCTGGATGGCGCGCAAGTGGTTAGCGACACCTTTAGCACGGCGGGGTTAGCGATGAGTGGGGAGATTAACGATGAATGGACGGCGGCCGACCTGCGCGAAATGGTCAACAGTCGCTACGATTTGAGTTACATCAGCGCGCATTTTACCCACTATGCCGCGCAACCGGCGCGCGTGGAGCCGACTCAACCATACAACGGTTACTTTATGAACCAAGATGTGCTCTCTGCTACCGCGAATTTTGACGGGGCATTGGTATTCTCGCTGGGATGTCATTCTGGGTTTAATTTGCCCGATGAAAACAGCAACATAGATGCCAAACGCGTTGACTTTGCCCAAGCCTTCAATCGTCAGGGGGCAACATACCTCGCGAATACCGGCTATGGCTATGGGGAGTCAGAAGGGGTGGATTATTCAGAGCGGCTGATGCAATACTTTGTCGCGGAATTAGCTGGTGGTACCAGCGCGGTGGGCGAGGCATTGCGCCAAGCTAAGCTGCGCTATTACGAGGGCGAAGATACCTTCATCGTATATGACGAGAAAGCGATGATCGAGGCAACGTTGTACGGACTGCCAATGTATCAGGTAAACATCACCGCGTCCGCAGGCATGAATCTCCACGCGGGGGATGAGTGTGGAGAGTCTGTAATGACTAAAGATGGCTTAACGGCGGCAGAAGTTACCCTAAATCCCCAGATAGTGACTAACACCGTAGAAGGTAAAGGAACTTACTACACCGTTGATGGTGAAGCGCAGACCACCCCCTATTTGCCTGTGCAACCGCGCACTAGCTGCCGCCTGGCGCAACGCGCGGATAACTTGTTGGCGCGGGGCGTGTTTCTAGAAGGAGCAACGTGCAGGTCGATTGCGGATTTCGATCCAGTTATCGCTTCGCTCATCACCGATACCGCGCAGGTGACCGAGACAGCTTACGCGATTTCCGCGTGGTATCCTAACGCGATGCACAATATCAACCGGTTACGCACCGAGACAGAGGGTATTCGCGAACGTTTGATTATCGTTCCCGCACAGTATCGTACAGTTGATATAGAGAATTACACTGGCGAGGAGCGGGTGTATACCGCATTGAGTTACACTGTCTACTATTCTAATACAGCGGATTATGTGCCGCCTGCCATCGGAGAATTCACCGCGGTGGCAATGGGTGAACGGAGCGGGGTGCGGTTCCGGGTGCGCGTTACTGATGATAATTCGGCAGTGCGGCGCGTGGCGATAACGTATCTCACCGATAACCAATGGCACACGTTCGATTTATCTTTAGCAGCCGGAGAGGAATATTGGGAAGGAAATCTATCCAACGTAGGTACGGAGGCAGAGTATTTCGTGCAAGCGCTGGACAGCGCGGGGAATGT
>CAZSIG010000653.1:0-2637 GCA_964606195.1 uncultured Anaerolineales bacterium | reverse complement strand
GATTTCGCGGCGCGATCCGTTGCGCTCGTTTGTGTTTGACTTCAGGTTGAGAATGAAGTAAAATATCTAGCAAGAGTTAGTAATCTTTAGCAATTGTTTAATATTTCACGCGGTCTTGGTGGGAGGAGAACTATGGATAAGCTGGAGTACCTGGATTTTGATTTGCTGATTGTCCGCATAGACAAAGACAGCTACATGGTGCGCGTGTCGAAAGCCCCAGTCGCGGCAGAGGCGACGGCGCGGTTCAAATCACCGTTCCTGCCCCTGGAACTGGAAAACTTCTTCTTGAAGATTGGACATACCAGGGGCAAGATGCGCGGCGGTGGTTCTCCGGAGAGGACCGCGGCGCGCGACTTCGGGAGCCGGCTGTTTCAGGCGGTGTTCACCGACGAGGTGTATGGGAGCTTCCAGAGCAGCCTGGACGCGGCGAAACAGCAGAACAAAGGCTTGCGGCTGCGCCTGAACCTGCAGAACGCGCCGGAACTGGCAGACCTGCCCTGGGAATACCTACATAATCACCACCTCAGACGTTTTCTCTCGCGCACTGTAGAGACCCCGATCGTGCGGTATCTGGACATCCCCGAACGAATTCCCCCGCTCACGGTGCAGCCGCCCTTGAATGTGTTGGTGATGATTTCTAGTCCCGATGATGAGCGCTACGCCGAGCTGGACGTGGAGAGGGAATGGTGCATATTACAAGACGCGCTCGCGCCCCTGGAGCGGCGCGGGATGGTACGGCTGGGACGGATGCCGCAGCCCACGCTGGGGAATCTGCCGCGCCAGTTACGGCAGGAGGAATATCACGTCTTTCACTTCATCGGACATGGACAGTTTGACTCGCGCCGGCAGGAAGGGGTGCTGCTACTGGAAGATGCCAACAGAGAGGGCGATAAGGTCAGCGGCGCGGACCTGGGCGATATACTGCACGATGAGAAGACCCTGCGGCTGGCGGTGCTGAACGCCTGTGAGGGGGCACGGAGTTCGCACAACGACCCCTTCGCGGGGGTGGCGCAAAGCCTGGTGTTGCAGAGCATCCCCGCGGTGGTGGCGATGCAGTTCGAAATCTCCGATGATGCCGCGCTGTTTTTCGCTCGCGCCTTCTACGGGGCGCTGGTTGACGGGTATCCGGTGGACGCCGCGCTGGCGGAGGCGCGTAAGGTGGTTTTCGCCGAGTTGCGCAACGTGGAATGGGGCACACCAGTGCTGTTCATGCGCGCGCCGGACGGGGTGCTGTTCGATGTGGCGCAGACGCGCCCAAACCTGACAGGTCTGCGAGACCTGTCAGGTTTAAGACAACCCGAACCTGAGCCGGAGCCCGCGCCGGAGCCGGAGATAGACGAGGCGGAGCTGGAGGAATGTTATTGGGACGGCATGGATGCCTATTATAACGAAGATTGGGCGGGCGTAGTGGCGTGCCTGGAACGCGTGGTCGCGGTCAAGCCGGACTACGAGGACGCCGCGAGCCTGTTGGCGCGGGCGCGGCAGCAGCAACAGTTGAGCGACCTGTACGCGCGGGCGGAGGCGGCGGAGGCAGATAATAATTGGCGCGCGGCGGTGCAGCATTGGGGCGAACTGGTGCAGGTGCAGGCAGATTACCGCGACGCGGAGAATCGCCTGAAGATGGCGCAGCGCCAGCGTCAATTGACGCAGCTCTACGAACGCGCCAGCATGTTGCACCAGCGGGAGAGTTGGGCGGCGGTCATCAAGGTTTTTGCGGAGATTGCCGCGCTGGATCCAGATTATCCCGACCCGGACAATCTGCTGGCTACAGCACGAGAGCGGCAGGCGGCACTGGAACAAGAGCAGCAGGTAGACGCGCTGTACCGACAGGGATTGACGCACCTAAAAGCGGAGGAGTGGAGCGCGGCGCGGCAGCAGTTCGCCAAGATTTTGGAACTGGAGCCGGAGCACGAGCGGGCGCGCAACCTGCAGGCGCGGGCGCAGCGGGAGATAGAGCAACAGCGTATGGCACAGCGGCGGCAGCAGGCAGATGAGATATATGCCGCAGCGGTCGAATTGTTGCGGGCAGAGAAATGGCAGCCCGCGCTGGATAAGCTGGCGGAGGCGCGCGGGGTGCTCCCCGATTACGCCGATGCGGAGAAGATAGAAGAAACTGCCCAGGGGAAACTGGCGGAGCTGGAGCGGCAGCAGCGGGCGGACGCCCTGTACGCGGAGGCGGTGAAGCTGCGGGACGCGCAGAACTGGCAGGCGGCGTTGGATAAGCTGGCGGCGGCGCGAGAGGTGGTGAAGAATTATCCCGACGCGGAGCGGATTGAGGAAACCGCTACCGCCGAATTAGCGAAGATAGCGGAGGCGGAACGGGCAGCCGCGGCGCGGCAGCAGCGGGCGGACGCGCTGTATGCCGAAGCGGTGAAGTTGTTGCAAGCGGAAGAATGGCGTGCCGCGTTGGATAAATGGGCGGAAGTGCGCGCGGTGGTGGCGGATTACGCCGACGCACAGAAAGTGGCGGCTACAGCTAAAAAGAAATTACAGGCGATAGCGCGGGCGGAGCAGCGCCAGCGCGAGGAAGCGGAACGGCGTAAACGCATGGCGAACCTGTCCGAACGGATTACGGGCAAAGATGGCAAGGAGATGATCCTGATTCCCGCGGGGGAGTTCACGATGGGGAGTGAAGAA
>CAZSIG010000652.1:0-2641 GCA_964606195.1 uncultured Anaerolineales bacterium | reverse complement strand
GGACGCGAGACGCGGTTTATGTCCTGGTCTCCTGATGGAAGCAAATTCTTATTCGCGGCGTATAGTGGAGGAACTCCAGCAGTGATCAAACAAGGAGTTGTGTATGGCGGCGAAATTTGGGATTTGTGGATAGCTGAGGCAGATGGCTCGCAACCGCGCCTGTTGATAACCAGTGGATATGGCGGAGTTTGGTCGCCTGATGGGCAACAGATAGCCTATATCTCTAAGGGTGAGGAACCTGCGGAATTGGAAAAAGCGAAGGGTGCGGTATGGGTAGTTGATGTTGATGGTGGTAACCTTCACCAGGTGGGAGAACTAAATAGCAGCTTAGATTGGTTAGATTATGATACAGTGATATTTATTGAGGATGATGCAATCCGTCTAGTAGATGACCAAGGACAAAATGCTCGCTTGCTTGGTCTAACAGAAAGCAGCCAATCACCGCGCCATTTTCGGCTCTCGCCAGATAAACGCCGTATTGTATTGAACAGCACTGTAATCGCGCGGATAGAACAAGAGACGTTGGTGGATGTAGTAGAGTTAAACATCATCAAGTTTACCTCGTTAGATGCGGTGTGGGCTCCTGATAGTACCAGAGTATTCATTAAGTGTGATAAGGTGCCTTCGCGTATCATAGATGTCCGAAGTAACGATGTCCTAGTAGAGTTTCCTTCTTGGGAAATAATGGGTAATCCTACTTGGTCTCCCGATGGACGAGTGTTAGCAATTAATCTCTTTGAGGATAAACAAACTACAGACACTGTAAGCCTTCATGTAGTTAATACCAATGGTACAGGATTACGAGAAGTAGATGCAGCGCCCAAGAACATCCTTTTCTCTCAATGGTCGCCGCGCGGAGATTCTATCGGTTGTACAACAACTGGGGATCAGATGCAAATTTTAGGTATTACCCAATAGTTTAGAAAGAATAAGCTAAAAGATGATGAAAAACAGGACAATTGCTGTCTTGAACTGCATGTTAGTTTGCGTTTTCTACTTCAGTGCCGCGGTACAAGCACAAAGTACGGACCCGGTGGATGTTTGGCCTCCGTTAAACATGCCCGCAGAGATAGATATCTACGTTCGAGCGTATTGTCAACAACGTTATCCTCTTCAATATGAGTTGGGTGAATGCCCTATCACTGAGTCGAATATCCCCTTCGAAGATTATATCGTAGGTGTACTGGAGCAAGAAGTCGGCCCTATGGGAGCTTTGATTTGGACTGATGAAGTATTGAAAGCTCAAGCTGTAGCTTCGCGCAGTTTTGCTTGGACAAACTGGCTGACCTGGACCGATGGGATAACGGTTTACGCGGGGATCAATGATGTCAGACAAGGTTACTATCCACACCGGTATCAAGATACAGCCCCCCCAGTACCGTGGGTACGCCCCCATTATAGTGCCATTGTGACCAATACTCGCAGGCAGTACATGACCCACGCGGATAGTGCTTATCCCGAACACGCTATCAGTGCGTTATTCAAGGCGGATAATCCTGCCTGGACGATTCCCGCTAATTCCATACCTTATTTGCAGAGTATCTATGATCCCATCAGCGCGGAGTATGGCAGTAATCAGGGTATCGGTATGGGGCAACAAGCTATGCAACGCTGGTCCACGGGGGATAAAGATCCTATGCACCCGCGTACGCATCTCTACATGTTGATCTGGCAAGATTATCGCCAAATCTTGACGCATTTTTACACTGGCATTCACATAGATACTACCAACTATAATAATAATCGACTGACCCCGGACTACCGCTGGAACGCGCTGCGCATCACGCCCACTGTGTCTACCATGACCGCGGGCATCAGCTATCCATTTACCCTGACGATTCAAAATGCCGGCAGCTACTCCTGGACCGCGGGCGATTATGCCATTGGTTACGAATGGCGCGATCCGACCGGCGCGGTATTGACAGCGGGCAGCCCGGTGCCTCTCACCGCAGAAGTGCTGCCGGGCGCGCCACTCACGCTGACGCTCCCGGTCACCGCGCCGCTGGTGACGACGCGCGGCACTTATACCCTCGCTTGGGATCTGCGCGGGGCAGACAGCACATGGTTGCGGACGCAAGACCCGCCTTATTGCAGCGGCGGCTGCGCATCAGCCTGACGCGCGCGGCGCAGTTGATCGATGAGATGGAAGAGCGCGGCGTGATCAGCACCGCGCGCAGCGATATGGCGGCGCGGGAGGTGTTCAAATCTGAGTGAACTAGAATCCAGCATCTTTTTACGCAGGGGAATTAGGGGTTAATCGGGGAGAAATATTCAAGCGATAAGTTGGAGTAATTGGGGAGAATTTAATCAGTGTACAAAAGGAGGTGGATATGCGATGAAAAAGATCATCATTGTGCTGAATATGTTGGGAGCATGGTTATGGCTGGTGGCGGGTTGTGCGGTGCCCGCGCCGCCGGAGGTGGTGTTGGAGCCGGGCGCGCCGGTGATTACGCCCTACGCTGGCGCGCCCATACGCGCCGAAAACATCCGCCTGGCGCAGCCCCTGCAAGAACTGCGCGTAGACCTTGGGAGCGGCGCGGCACAGTCCATGTACTTCGCAGCTTTTGCCCCGCATGGGCGGCAGATTTTGCTGCGTGATCCCGAGCCGCCGGGCGCGTTATGGTTGACTGATGTAGATGGG
>CAZSIG010000651.1:0-2641 GCA_964606195.1 uncultured Anaerolineales bacterium | reverse complement strand
TCGTTGACGATGTCTTGAGTCGCGGTGACGATAAATTCGACGTTGGCGGTAGTAGTGCTCGACAATGGTGTTAACGTCCAACTAACTACATTCCCGATGCGCGTTCCCCCGCTAACATAGTGCGCGTTCGCAGGCATGGTATCGGTGATAACTAAATCAGTAGTATCTGTAGTGGAGCTGGTATTGGTGATAGTTAAGGTGTAAGTGATGTAATCACCCGCGGCGACGATGCCCGGCGCGGTCTTGGTGATGGTGAGCGGCGTCGCGGCGGAAACCGGCGCGGGGGCGAATAATAAAATAGTTAGCACAGATACTCCTAGCAAATAACATGATATTCTAAACAAATTGATTTTATTCATGATCTTCTCCTCTTTCTTTATCACTAAACGCAACCCCGTTCTCTCGAAGAAAACGGGGTCTCGCGGTTAAATATGGCTATATCATAAATTATAATCTCGGTTTATGTCAAATGTGTGATAGGAATGTGACGACATGGCTATATTAGCCATTTGTTGTTATATTTTTCAGGTGACAAAAACGCCATAAAAAACTCCGCTCTCTCTGCGCCCTCTGCGGTAAAATTATACTGATTCGCGCAAGGCGCGCCGCGATACTTTGCCTATCAGCGTTTTCGGTAATTCGGCGCGAAATTCTATATCAGTGGGCACTTTGTAAGGGGCGAGACGCTCACGACAAAAGGCGATTAACTCATCCATGGTAATTTGCGCGTCTGGCGCACAGACGACGAACGCCTTGACCGTCTCGCCGCGATATGCGTGAGGGATGCCGATTGCCGCCGCTTCGCGTACCAGCGGGTGCATGAGCAAAACCCGTTCCACCTCACCGGGCATGACGCGGTAGCCGCTGACATTGATAACATCGCTGATGCGCCCCACCACGTAGAAAAAACCATCTTCGTCCATACGCACGATGTCGCCAGTATGCAACCAGCCATCCTCCATCACACGCGCGGTATCATTCGGCATATTCCAGTAGCCACACATCACCTGCGGACCACGCACCAACATTTCCCCTATCTCGCCTATCGGTACATCCTCGTCTGTATCTAAATTCACAACGCGCGCCGCGACGTCGGGAAACGGCAGCCCGATAGAACCGCGCCGCCGTTCGCCGTAGACGGGGGTACAATGGCTGACGGGCGAGGCTTCGGACAGCCCATAGCCCTCGACCAGTCTGCCGCCGGTAATCCGCTCGAACTCCGCCTGTACCTCCGGCGGCAGCGGCGCGGCACCGGAAATGCACGCCTTGATGGAACTCAAATCGTATTTCTGCACATCCGCGTGATTGATTATGCCGATGTACATAGTCGGCACACCCGGAAAGACGGTCGGGCGCTCGCGCTCGATGATTTGTAACATCTCCCCGATTATCGGGCGCGGGGCGATTATCATCTCGCCCGCGCTGTAGACCGCACCGCATAATCCCAACAACATACCATACGCGTGGAAAAATGGCAGCACCGACAACGATTTATCACCGCCGGTGGTCAGGCTGGTCAGCCAGGTCGTAGATTGAATCGTGTTCGCGACGACGTTGCGATGAGTGAGCATGGCGCCCTTGGGCGTCCCGTTCGTGCCGCTGGTGTATTGCAACAACGCGAGGTCATCAGGTTTGACCTCTATTTTATCTAAATCAACCGCGTCGCGGGCAGAGTTGACAAAGTTCGCAGCCAGCAACTCTTTCAACCAATACTCGCGCACATCAGGTTGTTCGTTCGTTAATTTGCGTACCATCTCTCCTCCCCCGCGCCGCAATTTCCAATCTACCAGTTTGTTCCAGGGAAAAGGGACGAAATCTGTGATTTTCGTAACGATGACGCGTTTGACCGAAATCTCCGTCGCGATTTCGTGCCAGCGAGGATGAAAACTGTCAAGCAAAATCAGCGTCTCCGCGCCCGCGTCGGCAAGCTGGCGATGCATCTCGCGCGGCGTGTAGAGGGGGCTGAGCGGCACCACGACCGCACCAATTTTCAGCGTGCTGAAGTAGCTGATGATGAACTGCGGTGAGTTGGGTAGCATCAATGCCACGCGGTCTCCGGGTCGTATCCCTAAAGTCCAGAGCGCGCGCGCTAGGCGTCGCACCTTCGCGAGCAACTGCCGATAGGTCATCGTCCCGCCGACCTTGATTCTGCCGCCGAGCAGATAACTCAATACGAAATTTATCGCGATATTATCGGGAAATCGCCGCGCGGCTTTCTCCAAAAAATGATGTATCGTTACTTCGGGATATTCTAAAGTCGCGGGAACTTGCGACTCATAGTGTTGAATCCAGGGCTTGTTCATAAAGATTCGCTAGTATAATTCCTCCGTAGGGTAATTTTACCACAGAGACGCGGAGAACACGGAGTTTTCCTCAGTAAGACTTTCTCAAAGTCAAGTGACGGGCACTTATGGCGCGTTTTAACTGTAGTAATGACTTTGTTCGGAACTTGTTTTGAATATAAGGCGGTATTGCGCAAGTGCCCGTCACCTTAAACCGCGCCTGTGAGGAAACTCTATTCCTCAGTATTCTCTACACCTCAGCGGTGAAGGCACTGGTTCAGTTGGATTTGATTCTCTTTAGTCCTGCTCCTAGCCCTCGTCCGCGAGGGCGGTATGGCAACTAATCTGCGCTCAACGCC
>CAZSIG010000650.1:0-2645 GCA_964606195.1 uncultured Anaerolineales bacterium | reverse complement strand
AAACCCGATTTCTGTGTACCGGGCTAATTTAGAACTGAACAGTCCTGACGCGAAGTCATACCAGGTTAATCGCGTTTATTGATTGTTAGCCGCCCATTCTCATATTTGTGCAAAACTATACTTATGACCGCCGCACTTAACAGCGTGACCAGGCTGATACCCGCGCCCAATCTGAACGATAACGGCTCAAATCGCACCTGAACTTCGTGCGCGCCCGCGTCGATAGGAATGGCGCGCAAGGTGTAATTGGCGCGGTATATGGGGTGCGGCTCGCCATCGACATACGCCTTCCAGCCGGGGTAATAAATCTCGCTGAGTACCAGATAGCCGGCTTCTTCTGTCGTCACCTGTAAGTCAATTTTCGTAGCTTCATACCGCGTGATCTCAGACGCGGCGGGGGGCGCGCTCGTCACACTCGCTGTGATCGGCGCGTTCTCGTCTTCCAAAATCACGGTCGTCGCGGGGTTAAACGCGGGGCTTTTCAACGCGGCGAGAATTTCCTCATCATCCTGCACCACTCGCGCTTGATGAACCACCCACGCGCGCGGCAGGTAATCGGGGTTCTCGTAGATCGTCACGCCATCGTAAGTTCCCAGTTTTTGCCACACCGCGATGGGATAGCTATACGCGGCGAACGCCAGCTTGTCGCCTACTAGACAAACGCCCACCGCGTCCGTTTCGGCGGTGATGTCGGGCGCATCGAGGAAGAAGTGATACTGCCGATTAGCCGAGTCGGGCTGCGGTGCGAAATAGAACGAGTAGACGCCGCTTTCGGGAATACTCGCGATGTCGATTTTGACATAGGCGCGATGTTCGCTGCTCGTCGCGTCCGGTAGAAGGTGAAAGGCGATTTCGCCCGCGCCGTCGCGCGGCACATCGGTGAATTGAATATCCACACGATTTAGCCCCGCGTACGCGGTGGTGAAATCTTGTCCAATGGTGCGCGTCCCCCAGATACTCTCCGTCGCGGCGTCACAGCGCAACGCACTGGCGATGTCTGGTAGCACCACCGGCTCCGGCTCGTCGACCGCGAGGATATGTTTGACGTTGAGTAGTTGTAACAGCCGCGAATGGGCGTGGTCGAAAACGATGGTGTTGGTATTTGCGCCCAACAGGTGATTGGCGCGACTCTCCATGCCGTTGATGAACTGCTGATAACGACTGACGAATGTGGAGGTATAGCCGCTGGTGTCGTGCAAACGAAACACGAGCGGCACGTTCGGTCCCATCAAAACCGCGCCCCGTGGCTGAAATAGCATAGTGCGACTAACAGATGATTGTCGCGCTAACTCATCGATGAGCGCGGTCGCGGGATACAGTTCGGAGATGGGCGTGACCCGATTATAGCCGAAGCCGAACGCGCCCAGATCGATCAAAATGAACGCGACGAGTAGCACTTGCGCGGCGCGGTGGGCGTGGTATTTTGTGTAGATATATAACACGGCGTAAGCGAATAACAGGAGCACCAACGCGGGAAGCACGTATCGCGCCGCGTGCGGCGGTCGTTGCACCAGATAAGCCGCGCCGAGCGCGATGGTCAAGAATAGGACTGCAACCGCGCCTATTTGCGTATTCGCGCACCTCTCACGCAGCTCTTCGACCGCTAGACCGGTCAAAATCGCGCCGCAGACCGCGACGATGTACACGATTCGCTGAGGGTGAAATAGACTGAAGCCGGGCACGAGATACGCGATTCGCATGAGCGGCGTGCCTAAGCCGATTAGGAGCGTGACGATCCCCGCGCCGTAGAAGAAATAGGTGTATTTATGTCGCGCCACGAACGGCGCGATTAGCGCGAGGAGCAGCGGGAGAACGCCGAAGTAAGCCATACATTCGATGTAGGTGATGTCGCCCCAGAAGGTACCGTCCGCGGGGGTGCCGTAGAAGTTCGGCGCGATGTAGGTGACAAGATGCCGCCAGGGAAAATGCACTTCGGCTAACTTGCTATAGGACATGGCGGCGCGGTGGCTGAACGATGCTAGTTCAAATGCCGGGAGCAGTTGCACCGCGCCGCTGCCCAAGCCGATGGCGCCCATCAACGCGGTGTACGCGAAACGGCGCGGTCTATCTTGCCGAATGACGCTGAAGATGACATAGCCTGCGATGAGCAGCGACGAATAGAGAAAATATTGCGATTGACCGCCCAGAATTTGTGCGCCGATGCACAACCCCGCGACGGCGGCATAAAGGGCGCGCCTGCGGCGCAGCGCGAGTTCGTAGAAGAATAATATCGCGGCTGTCCACACGCTGGTGCTGTAGAATTGAGGATGGGTTATCCACATGGTAAAGACGCCGCTGAACATGAAGGTGAGCGCGCTGGCGAACGCGCCGAAACGCCTGCTGGTAATCAGGTGTACGTAGCCGTAGACGAACGCGCCCGCCAGCCACATGTGAATGAACGCGCCGAATGATAGGGCGCGCGGCGCGGAGAAAAAGTACGCCATCAGCCAGTTCAAGGGGTAAAATGGTTGCGCGATCACGTCGCCTTGCAGCGGGTAGCCGCTGAAAATGTACGGATTCCACAATGGCAGTTCTCCGCGCCGCAGCGTTTCGGTGAAGAAATGGCGAAAGGGGTAGAAGAGCAGCAGCACATCGGGGTGTGGATCATACGGCGCGGGGTTATTCGTGCCTTGCCAGGGATAGCG
>CAZSIG010000649.1:0-2652 GCA_964606195.1 uncultured Anaerolineales bacterium | reverse complement strand
GCGCCCTCCGCGCCCTCGGCGGTAAAAATAACCCGAAGTTGCGTAAGTCCTATCTTGTTGACTGTTGCTTGGTTTGCATTTCGAGTGCGACTAGGCTATAATCGGTAAATGTACTTTTAGAACTTACGCGGTTCTAGTAGTCTCAAAAACTCATGCGTAAGGCTTAGTTTTTAATCTTAGTCGATTATATTCTAATATCTAATGTAACAACTGTCAATAAGAAATTAGTCCTAATTGTATACTGGCTGGTGAGGAGTGAAATATGACTACCCCAACAGAAATGTCTGAAGAGTTGGAAGGGAAACGTAAAAAACAAAGAATCATTATTGCCATCGCGGTGTTGACGGTAATGTTATGCTGCTTGTGCTTGTCTTGTTTTACTTTAATCTCGCGGCGCGCCAAACAGATTGCATCTGTTACTGCTGTTTATCTAACGGGCACGCCGGAGATTGGTGGTTTGCAAGTTTTGCCGACTGTTACCCCATTTGAAGGCGTAGTAGAACAGCCTACCGCGTCACCTCCGCCCACCGTTCAACCGTCACCGACGCCGGAGTTGGGGAATATTGCATCACCCGTGATTCCTACTGTTCCTCCCGCGTCCCCTACGCCTCCGCAGGTCGACTCGCCGCCTGAGTTGTTGTGCCCATATCAATTGGAGGATGTTTCTTACGCGGAGTTGCAAAATCTGATGTATGGCGGTATCGTCGAACAAATGCCGCCGGGGTGTAGCATAAGAGTGACGGTGCATCAAGACACGGTGGATGAAGTGTTGCCTGAGGCTCTCGCGGCAGTTCAGGAAGCTGGATACCAGGATTTGCGAGTTCATTTAGGCTCCGGACAAATCCTAGTGACAGGCAAAACACAACAAGCTTTTTTGACGGTTTCCGTAGAGGGAGGAGTGCGTCCTGTGGCGCGCGATTGCCGGTTGACTTTTGAAATTGCCTATCTCAAAGTTGGTGGAGTGGACGCGCCGCAATGGGCTCGCGAAGAATTAGTAACCTTAGTTTGTGACCGCGTGAGTTGTGTGTGGGAAAGCCCCGAAGTGTGTTTTAACAGCGTTGAGCTGGACGAAGGTTCATTGACCATCAATGCCACGAAACGTTGAAGGGCGCGAAATGAGAGCAGACTACAATCTACTCTTGTTAAATTATACAGGTGTATCATGTCAATCGCGTGAAGAATACGGGTAATTTGATCGCCTTTATCGTCCGATAGGTTGTATCATTGCTCGCTTGTCTTTTTCGCGTGCTTTATCGTAGATGATTTGTTAAAGTGATAAATGAGGTGACTGAGTCCTTACCGAAAGGGATAACTTATGGAAGTTGATTTGCTTATTCACAACGCGGCGCAGGTTGTTACCTGTGCCAGCTTCGGAGGACCAAAACGCGGCATTATGATGCGCGATATAGAGATCATTTCCAACGGCGCGGTGGCGATTTGCGATGGTGAAATAGTGGCGGTGGGTGAGACGTCAGAACTGCGCGATTTCGGTGCCCGTGAAAAACTAGATGCCAGCGGCAAGGTGGTCTGCCCCGGTTTTGTAGATCCCCATACTCATGTAGTCTATGCTGGAGATCGCATCGCGGAGTTTGAGATGCGCATAAGAGGCGCGTCTGATATGGAGATCATGCGTGCTGGGGAGGGGAGCATCAAAACGGTGCAAGCAGTGCGCGATACCCTGATTTCTGACTTAGTAGCAGAATCGCGCCCGCGGCTGGACGCGATGTTATCATTGGGCACGACCACAGTTGAGGCGAAAAGTGGCTACGGCTTAAATACAGAGAGCGAGTTGAAGATGCTTCGCACCATAGAGGAACTGGACGCTGTGCATACGGTCGATCTAGTTCCTACTTTTTTGGGCGCGCACATCGTTCCGCCGAAATACGACGGTCGTCTCAGCGATTATGTGGATCTAGTAATCGGTAAGATGCTGCCTCAAATGCAGGAGTGGTATCGTAGTTCCTCTTTTGCGAAGCGCGAAACTCCCTTATTCTGTGACGTATTTTGTGATGTGAATGTATTCGACCGCGCTCAAGCGGAACAAGTGTTGCGTGAAGGCGCGGAGCGCGATATGCTTCTTAAGATCCACACCGATGAATTCGAGAATCTGGGAGGTGTTTCCTTAGCAGCGGAACTGGGCGCGGTGTCTGTTGCGCATCTAAATGTGACTCCTCCGGACGAGATTATGACTTTGGCTGATTCTGACATGGTTGGCATAATATTACCGACTGTCAATTTCAACTCAGGCAGCGGTCGTTATGCGAACGCGCGCTCGATGATCGATGTGGGGGCAGCGGTCGCGCTGGCAACCGACCTTAGCCCCGGCGCCGCGCCATGTTATTCCATGCCATTAGTGATGGCGATAGCTTGCCGTTATCAAAAATTGCTTCCCGCGGAGGCGCTACATGCTGGTACCATCAACGCGGCGCACGCTGTTGGCTTGGGACACCGCGTTGGCTCGTTGGAGGTGGGTAAGCAGGCGGATGTCCTCATAGTGAACGCGCCCGATTATCGGCATTTGATGTATCAAATTGGCATCAATTTAGTAGAGCGAGTGATTAAGAATGGTGAATTGCTATGATTTTTATGGCTCTTTGAAAATTCGCGAGGTCAATTTAACACCCAGTTTATTTTTTATCACTAATTGCACTG
>CAZSIG010000648.1:0-2659 GCA_964606195.1 uncultured Anaerolineales bacterium | reverse complement strand
TTGTAACGAGGATAGGACTTACGCAAGTTCACAATAATTTCACCGCCGAGGACGCGGAGAAGAGGAAGAGAAAAAAACTTTTTACTTTCATAGGCGGTCATAAACGTTCATTAAAGAGCGTATTCGCGGCGCGCTAAAGAACTAAGGAATGGTGTGCAAATAACTTGCGCATTTGGCGTAGTCAGCGCAGGCGTAAAGCCTGCGGCTACAGTGTAGGCGCACCCTTTATGGGTGCGCTTAGATGCCAATGAACGCGTATGACAGTCATCAATTTTTTTTCACCTAGTTCGAGCCAAATTGAAACGCGCAAGTTATTTAATTCTCATTCCTAACCAGAAAGCTCTGCGCTCTCCGCGCCCTCGGCGGTAAAAATACACCGAAGTTGCGTAATTCCTAGAGGATTTACACAAGGTAGTCGCAGGCTTCACCCCCGCGCTCTTCGCCCCCATAAAGGGTGCGCTTACGAGATGAGGTAGGAGGAAAGCATGTCGGTCAGTGCTAAAATTCGCGAACAGGTAATCAAAAACTTTCGCGCCGAATTGCAGGAACATGTCCAGCGGATAACCGATGGTTTATTGGTGCTGGAACAGGGTAATGTAGCTGCGGAACAGCGGCAAGAATTGGTAGAAGAAATATTTCGC
Source organism: uncultured Anaerolineales bacterium (assembly GCA_964606195.1). GTDB lineage: Bacteria > Chloroflexota > Anaerolineae > CAZSIG01 > CAZSIG01 > CAZSIG01. Next base: position 2,018 of record CAZSIG010000648.1, on the reverse strand, counting down.
GCCGCGCACAGTTTGAAGGGCGCGGCGCGCGCGGTCGGTGTCACCGCCATCGAACAATTGGCTCATGCCCTCGAAAATGTCCTCGATGCGATGCAGCGCGGGGCTATCGAATTGAAGCCAGAACTATTTACCGCCTGTTATCACGCCCTCGACGCGATACAAGTGGTGCAGACATCCTATGAAGCGGGTGAGATTACTCCGCCGCCACAGGCGCTGCAGGCGTTGTCGGAATTAAGTAGTTTTCGAACTGAAGATAAACAAAGGCGAAAAACCGCGCCAGCACCTTTCCCACAAATATCTGTCACCGAAGAAAATGGTGAACCGCGCCCAGAACCAGAAGTTCCCGCGTTCACCGCGCCTCCTGCGGGCGGCGAATCTGGCAGTGATGAGACGATTCGCGTCGATGTGAGTAAGCTGGATGCACTGATGGCACAACTGAGCGAACTTTTCATCACTAAAATTCGCGCCGAACAACGCCTGGAGCAGGTGCAACGCGCCAGAGAGGCGACATCACGATTGCAAAAGGAGTGGTTAGCGGTCAGAAGCGCGTATAATCGCGTGAATCGCCGCAAGGATGTCTTGCTCGCGGCATTGGCGCGTAAAAGCAGGCGTAGGAAACTGGATCGCGATGTAGAGGAGTTGCTGAATTATTTTTACACCAATCAGGAACAACTCGCGAAACTGAACAGCTTGATGAATAATCTGGCGCGGCAATACACCGATGATACCTTGCACATGGCGCTGGCGATAGACGCGCTGGAGGAGGACATAAAACGCACCAGAATGCTGCCCCTGAACACGATTACCGGCACGTTCGGGCGCATGGTGCGCGATCTCGCTTATGAAGCGGATAAAGAGGTCAGCTTGAAAATCGTCGGCGGGGATACCGAACTCGATAAACGCGTATTGGAGCGAATAAAAGATCCGCTGATACACCTGCTGCGTAATTCGATAGATCATGGCATTGAAGCGCCGGAGAAACGCGAAAAGTTAGGCAAACCGCGTCGCGGTACGATTACGCTCACTGCGGAACAATTGGGCAAGGATGTACTCATCGCGGTGTCCGACGACGGCGCGGGGCTGAATGTGGAAGCGATTAGGAACGCGGTGGCGCGCCGCGAGCGCCTCGATCCCAGATCACTGAGCGAAAGTGAACTGATTGACTATATTTTCAGCAGTGGCGTTACCACCAGTCCACTTATCACCGATGTGTCAGGGCGCGGTGTGGGATTAGATGTCGTGCGGCGCAACGTGGAAGCGCTGCACGGTCGTATCGATGTGGAATTCGAACCCGAATCGGGCACGACTTTCATTCTAACTCTGCCGTTGACGCTGACCAGTTCGCGCAGCCTGCTGATGCGCATCTCGACCGAGCTTTTCGCCGTTCCCCTCAACGCGGTCGAACGTATTTTACTCATAACTCCCGACCAGATTTCGCCGCTGGAGGGGCGCGATACCGTGCGCTATCAGGGACGTCCGCTGACCTTAGTACACCTCAGCGATATTTTGAATTTGCCCCGCGTCGAAGTTCAGCGCGATGATAATCTGATTATGGTCGTCGTTTTGGCAGCGGCGGAGCGGCGCATGGCTTTTGTGGTGGATGACTTGGCGGGAGAGCAGGAAGTGGTGATCAAGGGGCTGGGCAAGCAACTGTCGCGAGTAGGAGGCATAGCGGGCGCCACGGTGATGGGCAGCGGTGAGGTGGTGCTGATTCTCAATGTAGCCGATCTGATCAAGTTGGCGATGCGCGGTGCGGGGCATTCAGTGATAGAGATGCGAGCGGCGGTGCCCGCAGCAGTTTCTCGCGCCGGGCGGCGCATTCTGGTCGTCGACGATTCTATCACGACGCGAACGCTAGAGAAGAATATCCTCGAAGCGGCAGGGTACGCGGTAGACTTGGCGACCGATGGGCAAGAGGCGTTGTCCGTCATCGCGAGCCGCGAGATGCCCGATCTGGTAGTGACAGATATCGCGATGCCGCGTATGGGAGGCTTCGAGCTGACGCGCCAACTCAAAGG